>PLUJ01000267.1 GCA_003165455.1 Acidobacteriaceae bacterium
CGCTGCTTCATGCCGCCGGAAAACGTAGAGAGCGCTTTCTTGCGGACTTCCCACAGATTGGTTTGCTGAAGCAGCGTCTCGACCATTGCCTTGCGTTCGCCGGAGGACGTCATACCCTTCATGATGGCCAGATGATGAAGCATGTCGAGTGCGGACAGCTTTGGATAAACTCCGAACTCTTGCGGCAGGTAGCCTAGAATGCGGCGAACCTCATCTTTTTGGCGAAGCACGTCGATTCCGTCAAGGTCAATGGTGCCGGAATCCGGATCCTGGAGCGTGGCGATGGTGCGCATCAGCGAACTCTTCCCGGCTCCGTTCGGCCCTACCAAGCCGAACATGCTGTTGCCGATGGAGAGCGAGAGGTTCTTTAGCGCCTTCACTCCGTTGGGATAGGTCTTGGAAAGACCATGGATTGTGAGTGCCACCGCGACCTCCAAATGTTGAGAATGCTTCCAGCCGTTTAGAATTCACCGCGTTTCGGGATTGGGAAGCATTCTACTACCAACAAGGGAGCAGCGGCGGCGTGCAAAATGTATTCCGAAGATCGCAGCGCTACACTTCGTTCAAGGAGTTTTTCGGTAGGTCAGCTGCATGCCTCTCGGGCGCAAGATAGGTGTGAGTGATGCGGTCGTGCCAGCACAAGGAATCTTCATCCAGAAAAGCCCACGCATATCCCATTCCCAGAGACATCCCGGATAGGAAGGAAGCCAAAACACGCCAGCGGCGAAGCTTCCGACCAGCCGCGCTGCCATCGAATCGAACCAGTTCCAGCCCCGCCAGGCGCAGTCCAGGAGTGCTTCCTGTATAGACAAGGAGAAGATATTGGTACGTTCCCCATAGAACCAGCCAAAGACAGGCAAGCACCGTCGCAATCTCGAGGCGGGGTGGCCGGATCGCTGTCAATTTCCAGAAAACAACACCAAATAGCAAGCAATTGCAGCCAATGATGACACAATCAAGGATCGCGGAAAGCACTCGCCGACCGAAGGGCGCGGCGTGAAGCGGTATGTCGATGCCTGGGCGTTTTTCCCGTTGCGGCTGTTGAACGGGTTCAATCGTGATCCCACCCAATGCTGGCGGTGGAGGCACAAATTCCGGCACTTCCAGAATGCGAGGCTGGCTGATGACGGGTTCCGCCAGTTCGTCCACCGATGGAGGTGGCGGGGTCCAGGAGCGAGGGAACTCGATGATTCTGGCAGTGGCTGGGTGCGGATCGTAAGAATGCGCGCCCTCGTTTCCGTTTGATTCGCCGGTCCGCTCCTGGTTGGTAGGCAAAAAGATAGCCTGCGGGTCGGGACGCGATCGGTCGGAATTGCAGGCAGGGGAAACGTCGTCAAACGGATCGAATGCCAAAGCGTGGCGTGCCACCTGGGGCATCGTTTGACTCAAAAAAAACTCGTGCGTCAATTCGTCTGAATTGTTCGAAACTGTTTCTGCTTCGAACTTCAGCCGCAGCGATGGATAACGCGGCGGACGAGGTTTGCGGCGGGACTGGTAACGATTCAGCCGCGCAGAGAGTTCCTGTCGCCACTCTGTCGAGTCTTCCTGCGGGGCCGGCGGGGTTTCCGGGACGGGAACCCCTTCGGCAATGAGTGAAGCAGCCGAATCTAAAGTTTCGAATTTTTCGTCCTTATCCCCTGAAGTCTGTTTCGCAGCGGGATAGTCGTTGGAGTCAGGCAACCAGCGCGGCAGCGCCTTCTCGTTCTCGACGGAAGAGCACCGGCAAATCTCACCACAAATCGCACAAAGCATAATTCACAACCGATATTCGCTGTCTGCTAAGTCTCGATCCTCATTCTGATCACCCCCTCTGGGATAACCCGACGAAGAGTGCAGGAATCCAAAGCATGGACCTACTTTGCCTCCTCAGCCAGAGCCGTGCTAAGTTCACCACGGCTGCCGGACGGGCCAGAGGCATATGATCGCTTCGAGGCACCTCGTTCGCATGATCTTGTTCCAATGACTCTTCGCAACAGATTCCTTATCACGCTGGCAATCCTTTGTCACCTGGTTATGGTGACGCCCTTGGTTACCGGCCAGTTGCCGAGTGACGATTCTTCAGCAATTTCTCAAGCGAATGAAGCAAAAGAAAAAGCTGTCGACTCAAAAACCACTCCGTGCGGCAAAGCCTTCGCCCAGCAATCTAATAATCACCCGACCCTTTGCGCCATCGAACAGGAAAGGGATGGCGACATCTACAAACTGCACGGGGCGGTGGAAATATATTATGAGACTTATGTTTTGAAGTCCGACGAAGCAACGTTCAACTCTGACACCAACGAAGCCACAGCGACGGGCCACTTTGCGCTTGACGGTGGCCCCAATGACGACCACATTCGCGCCTCACACGGCACATACAACTTTGTACTGGAAACCGGTAAATTCTACGATGTCACGGGGACGACCGGTCTTCGCTTCCGTTCCAACCGGCCCATTCTAACGTCGAGCGCTCCGTTTGCGTTTACCGGCAAGCTAGTCGACAAAGTCAGCCCAACCCATTACCTGGTTTATAACGGCACCATCACTACTTGCGAACTGCCGCATCCCAAATGGCTGTTTGACGCGCGCAAAGTCGACGTTGACGTAGGCGGTAACGCCAAGATTTATCACAGCACCTTCGACTTGCATGGCTTCCCGATCCTCTGGTTCCCCTACGCCACTCACCCGGTGGAAAAGGAATCGCGCCAGTCCGGATTTCTAATGCCGTCCGTCGGGCACTCTTCGACCAATGGATATACGGTGGGCGATGCCTATTACTGGGTCATCAATCGAATGATGGACGCAACCATCGGCGGAGAATATTTTTCCTTGCGAGGAGGATCGCAGCGGGGCGAATTTCGAGTACGGCCCAGCGAAACTTCCTATGTGGACCTCAACTATTTTGGAGTCATCGACCGCGGCATCGGTACGCCGCCACTGAAAGAAGGTGGCGAAAACGTCCGGCTGAACACCGCCGGCAACCTGGATGGTTTCCGCGCCGTCACCACTATCGACTATTTGAGCTCATTTCTCTTCCGATTGGCCTTCAACGAAGTGTTCAGTCAGGCGGTTTACTCCGAAGTAAAATCGCAGGCGTTTTTGTCCAAATCCGCCGACGGATTCACCATGAACGGATTCGCCGAACGCTACCAGAATTTCCTCAGTACCACGCCGGGGCAGGTGATCACCATACTGCATACGCCGAGCTTGGATTTCTCCGGTGTGGACCATTCCATATCGCACACTCCGCTGTACTGGTCATTTGACGCTTCCGGTACCGGTCTTTCCCGCAGCGAACCTTCGCAGTGTTCGACCATCGGAGCGGCTCAATCCTGCATACCGGCCTTCCGTACCGCCAGCCTGGTAGGACGCTTCGATCTGAATCCGGAAGTCTCCTTGCCTTTGTTATTCGAGGGATGGTCTTTGCGCCCCGACCTGACGCTTCACGAGACTTACTACACGCAACGGCTTGTGGGGGAAAGCGGAGCCAACCCTGGTCAAGCCATAAGCGATGCCATCAACCGGCAGGCTGTGGACATGTCTGTTGAATTGCGCCCACCCGCATTAGAGCGCATATTCGACAAACCCTTCCTCGGAAGAAAGTGGAAGCATGTGATTGAACCGCATGTCGTCTACCGCTTCGTGACCGGCGTAAACAACTTCAGCAACATTCTTAAATTCGATGAGCGCGACATTCTTAGCGACACCAACGAGGTGGAGTATGGGTTCGTTACCCGGCTCTACGCGAAACGCACTTCGGGCAAGCCGGAAGATTGCGGAACAATCATGTCCGCGCTTACCGTAGGGGCTCCGGCCCCGGAATCGACGATTCCGTGGCAGCATACCAATCCGCTGGCGAACCGTCCTTGCCAGTCGGGGCCGCAGGCGCGAGAGATCGTAACCTGGGAGTTGAATCAAAAATATTTTCTCGATCCGACGTTCGGCGGCACGCTGGTTTCGGGCCAGCGCAATGTCTTCACCAGCACAATCGATCTCACGGGGATCGCGTTTTTGACCCAGCCCCGCCATCTCTCCCCCCTGGTTTCACGGTTGCGCGTGGAGACCACCGAACGCACCGACGCTGAGTGGGATATGGATTACGACTTCCAGAATAGCCGGTTCAATGCGAGTACGCTGCTGCTGAACTACCACTTTGGAAAAGTAACCGTCGGCGGCGGAGATGCAATTCTAGAAATTCCCAGCCAAAACGTGGCCTTAACTTCGTCTCCATCCTCCAGTTCGGCTGAACCTGTTCATTTCAATCAATTTCGAACCGCCTTAGGTTACGGCAGCATCAACAAACGCGGATTCAGCGCGGCAGGCAGTTTCGGTTTTGACGCGTATGTCCATCAACTTCAATTCGTCAGCAGTCAAGCCACTTACAATTGGGATTGCTGCGGGGTCACGCTGGAATACCGGACTTATACCGTGGCGAACGTTCGTAACGAAAATCTATTCCTTTTCAACTTCACGCTGGCAAACATCGGCGGATTTGGCAGTTTGCGGCCGCAGGGGCGGCTATATTAAGATTTTTGAAATACCACAGCAGAAAAGCTGGCATCTAAGGCTGCTAAGATGACGCTCATTCCTATGCCTGCCGCGCCTATGCCTGCCGTGATCGCTGAAGTTGAGCAAAAGAAAAATCAGCTCCAGCAAAGCTTTGCCCAGCTCGGGCGTACCCTCGTTGCCTACTCCGGCGGCGTAGACTCAGCCTACCTGGCATGGGCTGCCCATCAGGCCCTGGGCAACAAAATGCTTGCCGTCATCGCCGACTCCCCCAGCCTGGCGCGCAATCAACTTAAAGATGCCGTGGCCTTCGCCGAAGAGCAAGCTATTCCGCTGCGAGTAATCGCAACTGGCGAACTGGACCGCCCTGAGTACATTCGCAACGACTCGCAGCGCTGTTTTTTTTGCAAGGATGAACTCTTCACTCTGATGGAAAAGGTTCGTCAAGATCTTGGATTCGACTGCATCGCCTATGGCGTGAATTCGAATGATCAGGGCGATTTCCGTCCTGGACAGAAGGCAGCCCTCAATCATCACGTAGCCGCTCCACTGCTCGAAGCGAAGTTGACCAAGGAAGACATCCGCACCATGGCACGCGAAGCTGGTCTTCGAATTTGGGACAAACCGGCGTCCGCCTGCCTTTCTTCCCGCATCGAGTACGGGCGGCCCGTTACCCGCGAGGCACTCGCAATCGTGGAGAGAGGCGAGGACGCTATCCGGGATCTCGGCTTCCGTCAATTTCGGGTGCGGCATCACGGCGAGATCGTTCGGATCGAAATCTCTCGTGAAGAACTTTCGCGCGCGCTCGATCCCGAGATGGCCGCGGAGTTCGCCAGGATTTTTAAAGCTTTGGGATTTAAGTTCGTCACGCTCGATCTGGAGGGCTTTCGGTCAGGTTCCATGAATACGTTGCTGCCTGCCGGGAATCTCCTGCGCCGCATCGGATAAAGGCATTTTCAGCCTGTTCTCTAGCGCCTCTTCAGCCCCTATCGATACGCCGCTGTGAGATAATCTTAGTTTCAACTTCCAATGTTTAGGCGGTTCTTAGTGACTGTGATTCGACGTTCTTTTCTTCTCCTGCTCGCGATTTGTCTCGGCTGCGCTGCTCAAACTGTTTCCCCTGAGCTAGCTCAGAAGATCGAACGGCCGGTGCGTTCGTATTACAAAATACCGCCCGATCTTAAGGTTCTGGTGGGACCGGCAACTCCAAATCCGGACTTCCCTAATTACGACTCTGTCGTCGTGACTGTAGACAACGGCGAGAAGAAACAGGACCTTAATTTTCTGGTTTCCAAAGATCACTCCACTCTGATCCGAATCAATAAGTTCGACTTGAAGAAAGATCCCTACGCCGAGACAATGAGCAAAATCGACACCACGGGGCGGCCCACCCGTGGCGCAAAGGCATCGAAGGTTGTAGTAGTGAACTTCGACGATTTCGAGTGCCCATATTGCTCTCGTATGCACCAGACCCTGTTTCCTGAAATCCTGAAAGAATATGGCGATCGGATCACGTTCATCTACAAGGACTATCCGTTGGTGGAGATTCATCCTTGGGCGATGCACGCAGCAATCGACGCGAATTGCCTGGCCGCGCAGAATAACGACGCTTACTGGGATTTCGCCGATTACATTCATTCCAATCAGCGCGAGATCAGCAATGAAAAAACGCCCCAGGCCCGCTTCGATGCGCTCGACCGGCTCACCTTTTCCCAGGGCCAAAAACACAATCTCGACGCTCCAAAGTTGCAAGCGTGCGTGAAGGCGCAGGACGATAGCGCAGTGAAGGCGTCGATGAAGCAAGCGGAATCGGTCGGTGTGGAAGCTACCCCGAGCTTGTTCATCAATGGCGAAGAGATTCCTGGAGGCGCAGTGTCCCCAAATTCGCTGCGTGCCGCTCTCGATCATGCACTGAAAGATGCTAACCTTCCTGTGCCCGATCATGCGGCCGCACCGACAGTCCCCACTGCCCGCTGATAGGCATTTGTCAGTTCGCGGTAGTGGGCGGAAAATTTGAGTGTCATGCTGCAGGTAGGTTTGAAAGTTTAGGAGAAAATTATTTTGCAACGAAATCCGGAATCTGCCCGGCTCACTGCTTGCGTCGCGGCAATGGCGGCTGGAATTTTGCTGATCACGCTATTGGGCTGCAACTCCAAGGTTAGCGGAGACGTGATGGCCACTGTCGACGGACGGAAAATCTTCCGCTCCGATGTCGACAAGTACTATGACAACCAGGTAGCCAGTGCCCAACAAGCGCCGGTGGGAGAACAGGCCACCATCCTCCGCCTGAACATTTTGCATCAACTCATTGATGACGAGATGGTGATGCGCCGCGCGGAAAAACTTGGGCTCCTGGCGACCGAAGAGGAAGTTGATCGGAAGCTTAATGAAATCAAATCGCCCTACACGCAGCAGGAGTTCGATCAGCGGCTCAAAGAAAAGAAAATTTCCATTGACGACTTCAAGCGCGACATCCGCCGCTCNNACAAGGTGATGAACAAGGAAGTTTCTTCAAAGATCAACGTCACCGATCAGGACATCAACGACTATTTTGCCGCTCACAAAGCGGAGTTCAATCTCATCGAACCCCAATACCACTTGGCGCAGATCTTCGTCACGCCCACTCCGAATCCGCAAGTTCATAACCAAAACAACAAAGCGCAGAACGAGGCCGACGCTCGCAAGAAAATTCAGATGCTTTCGAACCGTCTGGATAGCGGCGATGATTTCGCCACTTTGGCCATGAACTACTCGGAAGATCCGGAAACCTCCGGCAACGGAGGCGATCTTGGAACTGTTCCAGAGTCTTCGCTGCGAAACACCGACCCCGGCACGCGGGATGCGGTCATCAAGCTGAAGCCAGGCCAGTACAGTCCGATCGTTACGGTCGTGAACCCGACGAACAAGCAGCCTGTGGGATTTCGCATCATAAAGCTGGTTTCGAAGGAACCAGCGGGGCAGCGCGATCTCTCCGATCCGCGCGTGCAACAAGCCATCCGTTCTCAATTGCACGATCGTCGCGAACAGTTGCTCAAAGCGGCCTACTATGAGGTACTTCGCGACTCCGCCAAGGTTGATAATTACTACGCGAAGAAAATTCTCGACAGTAATGGGTTGATGAAATAATGATGAAATAAACCAGTATTAATAAGAAATGGCGGGCTCCGCTGAAAGTTCCAGCCGCGCATTCCTTCGAGCGCCGGCTTATTCCACAATCGCAAGCACATCCCCTGGATTCACGGCCGCCCCTTCACTCACAAATATTTTCTTAATGATGCCTTTTTTGGGTGACTTGATTTCGTTTTGCATCTTCATGGCTTCCATCACGGCGATTCCAGTGCCAAGGGCCACTTCATCTCCTTCGTGCAGCAACACGCGGATCACCTTCCCCGGCATCGGAGCGATGATTTTCTTTGGCCCGCGATCGTCTAAGCCGCGCGTGCGACCACGCAACGAGCGTGGATCGCGAACCTCCGCCGCGAATCGTGTACTGCCGACCCAAAGATGCAAGTCTCCGGCGACATGCTCGGATTTAATTTCGTAAGCTTTGTTCCCGATGCGAAGCGAAAGAACGTCGCGCCTCGCGAGGACGGCATCCACTTCCAATTGGCGTCCGTTCAATATACAAGACCAGCGCCCCTCGAACTGGTTCAGTTCGAGCCGGTAATTCTTCCCATCTATATTTACGCTGTAGAGCATAAACGGGAGTTCATTCAAAGCCAAACTTTCTCAGCGCAATAAATCCCGGCGGCCGGCACTCTTCCACTTGGAACTGGCCTGCTCGCCAGAGGCGCTACTGGCGGGCGAGGGTGCACCGAGAACGGCAAATATTCCTGCTGCCACGGCAGCTACCCCCGCAGCGTTCGAGTCGACGGCCTTATCTTCCGGCTGTTTCAGCATTTGGTCCAGAAAGCCGGTATCTAGTTTCGCTAACCGGAAATTTTCGTCGCGCAGGATTCGCCGGAATAGAGAAATGTTCGTCTTGATTCCTCCGACAAAATATTCACCGAGCGCCCGCGTCAGCCGCGCAATTGCCTGCTCGCGGTCGCTGCCGTATCCAATTAATTTGGCTAGCAGCGGATCGTAATCGATGGGAACATTCCATCCTTCGTACATGCCACTGTCACGCCGAATGCCGGGGCCAGAGGGAGCCAGCAGAAGCGTTATTTTGCCCGGGCTGGGGAAATAATTGTTGTCCGGATCTTCCGCGTAAATTCGGCACTCGATCGCGTGCCCTCGGATGAGCACTTCGTCCTGGGTGAAGGGTAATGGTTCGCCAGCCGCAATGCGGATCTGCAGGTGAACCAGGTCGAGCCCCGTGATCAACTCGGTTACGGGATGCTCGACCTGCAGCCGCGTATTCATCTCAAGAAAATAAAAATTCTTTTGCTGGTCGACAAGAAACTCGACAGTCCCCGCATTGGTGTAATTTGCGGCTTGCGCTACTCGTACCGCGACTTCGCCCATCCGTCGCCGCATCTCAGGATCGACAATGGGAGAAGGTGCCTCCTCAAGAACCTTCTGATGCCGCCGCTGCAGCGAGCATTCCCGTTCACCTAGATAAACCGTATTCCCGTGTTCATCCGCAAGTACTTGCATCTCGATGTGCCGTGGATTCAGGATGGCTTTTTCGATGTAGACTTCGCTGTCCGCAAAGGAGCGCTCGGCCTCGCTGCGCGCCGATTCCAGAGCGCTTTTCAGATCGGTGGCCGCACGCACCAGACGCATCCCTTTCCCGCCGCCGCCTGCTGCCGCCTTCAGCATCACGGGATAGCCGATGCTCGCGGCAACCTGTTCCGCTTCTTCAACGGATTCCACCCCACGCGATGTGCCGGGTACAAAAGGTACGCCGGCTTTTTCCATTGCCTGCCGCGCTTTGGTTTTCGACCCCATCGCATTCATAGCCGAGGCCGTAGGCCCGATAAACTTCACTCCCGCATCCGCGCAGGCTTGCGCAAACTTCGCGTTTTCTGACAAGAAGCCATATCCCGGATGGATCGCATCCGCACCGGAGCGGCGCGCCACCTCGAGAATTTTGGCAATGTTGAGATAAGACTCCGAGGCTGCCGCAGGTCCAATTGGATAAGCCTCATCGGACTTGCGTACATGCAGTGACGCGCGGTCTACATCTGAGTAAACAGTTACGGCGGCAATTCCCATCTCTTGGCAGGCACGCAGCACGCGCACCGCGATTTCACCTCGATTCGCAATGAGAATTTTCTTGAACATCGGAACTACTCCACGAGCGGTTAGGATGAACTTCCGATTCTACCGGAGATCGCCGGCACGCAAGGTATCTTCCGCCACCACAGCCAGCACGAACCAACTTGATCCTTGTGACAGCCAGTGCGCGCTTTCAATGGAGCGGACCACGTTGTTCCGCATGAGACGGGAAGGCTGCTACTTTTAAGGTAGCTCTCTTTCCAGTCTCCAACAGCAAAAATGCCACAAGAATAACCAGTTCCGGCTCAATCGGGTGCCGGTAGCGAGCGTGCGGGAAAACAAAATAATATGTCGTCGGATAGGTAAGCATCAGCCCCGCGAAAAGCCAGGCACCTCGCACTTTCTGCCCCACCCCCCGAAACACGCCCCAGATTGCCAGCACCGACCATGCCAGGAACAAAGAGTTGCGAAAATCCCATGGCGCCCGGCTGCTCGTGGGCTTGGGCACCCCATTCCAGTAATAGAAGAGTCTCCTCAAACTAATCACCGCAAAGTGTCCGGGGTTTTCGCGCACCCACTCGAAAGCTGATTTTTTGCACTCCGCGGAATACGCCAGCTCGCCCATGCGCTGAAACTTCTCGAACTCCAGCTTGTTTAGATTAGGCTGCAAAGTAGCCACGAGCATCCCTTCGGCCATTTTGTTATTTCCCAGCCGGAACTGAAGTCCAAAATCGTCACGCAAGAATACGAATCGTCCAAACACTTCATAATTCCTCACCACCCATGGCGACAGGATGAGAAAGAACATTACTGAGGAGATCGCGATGCCAGCGAATGAAGGCAAACCCTTCTTGAATCGCCGTCGCCAGATCCACAAACCGCAGAAGGGAAGAAATGCGAGCATGGATGGATTCGCCAGCGCGCCGACGCCCCATAAAATCCCGAAAGCAATCCATCCTCGAAGGCCACTCCACTCCTGAAGTTCCAGAGCCAGCCAGAAAACCAAGCTGAGCACCAGCGGCGTAAAGGTCGTATCCCAAATCCAATGAATCGACCAATACCAAATGTAAGGGTTAAGCGCCCATCCCACCGCCGACCATCGCGCGACTCGATCCCCGAAGGTCCTCTGCGCGATGAAGAAAATCGGGATCGTAGTCAATGCTGCAAGCAAACTATTAATTCCGAGCAGCATCCACGCCGACGCATTCGAGTAGATACCGAACAGCTTAAAAACGCCCGCCATCAAATACGGATACAGCGGCGGCTCCCAAGCGGTGGGACCAGTCTCGCCTCCGTAGGGATTACTGAAACCTTGCCCCAACGCGATGGAACGGGCCACCCGTCCCATTTCCCAACCGAAACTAAAATGATCTTCGCCCGCGCGCGTTCGATATTCTCGGAATACGCCAATCATCGCCACTTGCAGCAAAGAAGATACGANNTGCGGACCGAGGTCGGCGATGTTTTTTCCATCGAGCCGCAGTGTATCAGGAGGCAGAATTCAGCGGACGGGGATGATAAGGCTGAAACTAAATCGTGTCAGTTCCTACTGGCCAGGCATCCGAACCAAGCTCACGGCAAATGGCAACTCCGGCTGCACCCCCGCTTTGGACGCCTGCTTCAGCCGATCCACCCGACTGAATCGATAACGCACTAGCGTCCAAATCGCCAGCCATCCGTCGGAGTGCCGAATCTTCTTGCCTTCGCCTGCCGAGCGAGGCATGTAACGAATAGGCGCCTCGGCAATCCGCTCGCCCATTCGGCATAGCTTGGCAGTAACCTCTGGACAGAATTCAAAACGGCGGCACTCCAGCTTTATTTGCGAGATCAAAGACCGACGGAAAACTTTGTAGCAGGTGGCTTCATCGTGAATCCGTGCGCCGTAAAGCAGATTGGCCAGATGAGTCAAAAGCTTGGCACCCAAAAAAAATCTCAGTCCGCGCTCCGGCCGGTCCGGTCGCACCCCGTAAACCACATTCGCCTGACCCAGTTGCAGAGGCAGGAGCAACGCTGGGTAGTCCTGCGGATCATACTCAAGGTCGGAATCTTGAATCAGAATAAATTCGCCTTGGGCATACTCCAGAGCAGTACGAATCGCAGCCCCCTTGCCGTAATTTTGGTCGTGGAAAATCACCGACACGTCGTCCGGAAGAGGCATCGCCTGCAGCCTCTCCCGCGTGCCGTCGGTAGACCCATCGTCAACAATAATGATTTCCTTCTTTACCGGTGAAGCCTGAATCGCAGCCAGCAATGCTTCGACGTGCGCAACCTCGTTAAACACCGGGACGATTACAGAGACACGTCCGGCCCCCAGATCTTCCGCGGTGTTCACGCGTTCAGACGAAAATCTCAGCACTGGCGCTACGCTCATCATCCGAAAACCAAGCAACCCAGATTGGGTGCGTCGTTATTTCTTGTACCGCTAAGTAGGGCTTTATTCTTAGAATCTTACCATTTGGCTTCGAGCGCTTTGACAAGCGGAACGGCCTAGAGGCGCCTTTCTTTGAATATNNCATTCGAAACTCTTGATCGGTGAAGTTGCAAGTCTCGCCGCCACAATGACATCCTTTATTCGATCGTCTATTGGATCGTCCACTTGAAGATCTTGATGTTATCGCCGAACGATTCAAATTTCAGGTCGTGAAACTCAGGGTCCTCGGCCCGCAACTGCCCCGGAAGGTCGATATCCCATCCGGCTTGCACAACCCACACCATGTTTCCGCGCTTCAGATTGTAGGCTTGGACGAGTTCATGCAAATGCCCGGGAAAATTATTGCCCAAAAACATCCCCGCTGTTTTGTAATCCGTGGACACGACGCGATAGCCAGCGCAGGAAAATTGCTCGAAGTCAGGAGGGGCAGCGTCGAATACAATAGGACGCTCCCGGCACAGGTAATGACCGAGAATCAGATCAGTCTGGTAGTCGGTGAAGAGGAGATCCGACGGAGCAACATTCTGTCGAATGGATTCAATGGCTGCCGCCATATTCTTGTTGCTTTGATCGGCGCGATCCATTCGAGGCCGTCTGGCCTTGCCGAACGCAATGCAAGCCAAGAGTATGATCGCGGCGATTCCAATCCCACGATTCCATCGGAAGGCCGCTAAGCGCACGATTGCCACGCTCACACCGCTGATGCCGGGAATGATCAGAAAAGCTACATGTCGAGTGCCGCCATAGGGGTAGATATGCGCCATGCTCGCGGCCCCGGCAATTGCGAATGGCAAGAGAAGGAACATTCCAAACCGGCGCGAGAAACCCACGGCTTCTAGGGAAACATTTCCGCGCAATAGGGCTGCCACTCCGATCAAAAACATCAGCCCCATTACATCCCCTACGGCGAGCTGACCAAAGAAATACTGAAAGACTCCGAAGCTGTGGCCAAGCAGGAAAAGAACCGGATTATCATGAGCCGAATCGAAATACGAACGGCGAAGATAGAACTCGCTCATCCAGCCCTGCAGTACAGTTCCGGATTCGCCAGCCCTGAGCTTTGAAATATGAGTTCTGTAGAGCAGAATCGCCAGCCCCAAGGCGCCGACCTGTCCCATCGCCCAGATTGCCGTGATTCTAGCCGCAAAGCGTGCCTCAAATAATCTTGAGAGCGCATAGATTCCCAAGGCCGCGGCAAAGAAAAAGGCCGAGTAGTGGGAGAGCATCGCGAGATAGAGACATACCGTGAACGCCGCCATCCTCCCGGCGGAACTTTTATTGAAGGCTTCATCCAGAAAATATAAAGCGCTGGCGAGAAATGCGAGCAGCAAGGGATACTGCCGGATTTCCGTTGAGAGCAGAACGATCGGAGGAAGGAGTGCAACGAAGAGCAATCCAATAAAGCCAGCGAGAGCACCGGCCGCATTGGTGAACCATTTGTAAAACATCCAACAGAAACCCACGCTGGCTAACACCAGAGGCATGCGCAGCCACAGTTCCGAGGTGCCAAGCGCTCGCCAGAAATAGAGCACGACAGTCAAAAGTGGGGGATGAGAAGCGGTCAGGCTTTCTTTGTAAGCCAGGATCAGCGAAGGCTGATTTGCGAGACGAAAGTGCAGCGCCTCGTCGGGATTAAGAAACGTTCCCGACGCCGTCCAAAGACGTGCGAGAAATCCTACAAGCATAACCGCGACTGCGGAGAGATCTAGGTAATTGTGGGGTCGCAACTTTTGAACAGCAGCGATCGAACTTGTTTGGGAAGTAACCATGGTCTGTGGACGTCAGCGACAGTCACCATTCTATTAGCAGCAGGAGGAGAAATAACGAACAGGCAAACGCCCACAGGCAACATCTAGGGAAGTATGTATCCGCGCAGCCCCACGTTCTTTGCGGACGAAATTCCACAGCCTAAAGGCTCTTGCCTTTCGCCCGCAATCAGCCCATTCGCGCTGGGTGTAGCCAGATTCGCGGCATCCCAATCATACTTACACAAGCATCTAAGGCTGTCGGAGGTCTTTATGCGATCCTTGACGGTTTTTAGTTCAATCCTATTATTCTCCGCATTGAGTTTCGGCCAAAATGGTTTCGGCCAAAACTGGCGCGGCATTCCCGGGTATTACCCGTATGGCTGCGGACCCTATATTCCGATGATTACCACTCCGAGCCTGACGTTCGAAACTCTTTTCCAAAACCCGGCCGGCGCCACCAATGCGACCGGTGGGCTGACTGCAGGCGCAACCGATTCGACGCTGTCTCAGGTTTCTGGCGACACTTCCGCAGCTTACACGATGCCGGTTTGGTATTCGGGCGGCCAGACGCCTCTCATATCGCCTCTTGGAAATAGGACGTTTGCTCCAGGTGAGGGGCACAAGAAGGCAATGTGGCACGCAAGCGAAGAAGCGGGATTACGGGGAACAAAAGAACCGGCGCAGGCAATTCCGAACGAGAATGCCGAACATCAGGATTGGATCTATTTCAGTTCAGCAGAGCCAGCGGGCACGGAGGGAGTGCCAACCGGTCAGGCCAGTAAGCCCTTGCGAAGCTTTTCGAACGACGACGCATTGCGGCAGAATCTACAGAATGGCTCCGTGAAGTACGACAGCAAAACAGAAAAGATCCAGTAGGAGAATAGAAGTCGAGAGTGCTGCGTTCGAGAATGTGCGTCTCAGCGAGTACTCCTGTCCGCGGCTTTAACGGCGTAATAAGCTTGGCGGGCTTGTATGTCAAACGGGGGAGCACCCGTCAGCTTGACCTTGAGCTTGTGGAGCCTGCCATCGAGCTTTTGCGGCGAGAATCCTAGAATGTATACGGCTTCGGGAAGATCTGTTGTACGCCGGAAACCTTCGCGCAGATCGTTATTGTTGTGGAAGAAAATTCCGCCCGTGCCGCTGGCGAATTCAGACATCACTTCTCCCCTCGCCTCTACATCGGCTACCTCCAGCTGAAATTTCGCTCCGCCAACATCGTTACTGCCGCTGGAAAATCCGGGCGCGTAAAGCCCGTGGGCATCCCCNNGCGCGCACGGCATGGTCGATGATCGCCATCACGGTTTCATTGGTGTCCGGCGTGAGCGCGAGAAAGCCCGGCGAAATCAAAACGATGCTGCGCTGGCCTTGCAAAATTTCCGTTCGACGGATCACATTCCTCAGAACAGAGAGTGCGTTCTCGCTCTCTCCATTCCCCACATTCACCACTTCGAGCGCCTTGTGCGACGCTAACCGCTGCGCTTCAGGACTAGAAAAACCGAACCCCCTCAAAGCGCAGTCCATCACCTCGGATACCGCAACCCCATTGGCGTCTGCGTCTTGCTTATTCACCATGAGGTCCGCCACGTAGTGGCTGATCGGAGGACAATCAGACTCCGGCAAGATCGAGTGCGGCTTAAGCAATCGCAAAGCAGCCATCAATTTTTCTCTGTCATTCGTGAAATCAACGATTACAGAGCCGGAGGTGGTAAATAAGGCAGCGCTCTCTCCCTCGCTTAGGGAGCTAAAACGAGGCTTGACAGCTTCGCTAGCCGCAGCCAGTTCTTGGGAATTCAAGTGGACATCGTCAAAAAGGTAGCCGGTATAGCGTTTGGCACGCACCGAAGAATTTGTATTATCTTGGACCTGGCCTTTGCGAGGCACATTCGAGCTGAATTTTTTCTCTTCTAGGGGAGGGCCAGATGCGGTTCCCTCGACGGAAAAATATGTAAGAACCTGCGGCTTTCCGTTATCGAATACTCGGAAATTTTCCCGCCCAAGATTCTTGACTGCTTGTCCTTTAGCGTCTCGCAAAACCACGGTGACCAGCACCAGGTTCACTCTGGCTCTTAGGATCGCCTGCGGTTCAATATCTGGGAGAGAAGCACCCGCTCTTGAGATGGAGGGCGTGGATTCGAGGATTTTCTTCTGTTCCATGCGCAAAGTTCCAACTCGCTGCAGAGTGGAATCGCCGACCGCGTCCAGTTCATGCTTCTGTTCGGCTTCCCGCTCAATTTCGTTCTGGCGCAGCGCCCGCTCGCCGAACGCAGTCCAGATCCCTTCCTGCTCATCCATTTCAGTCTGTAACTCCTTCTGAGCCAATGCAGAAGTTCTTGGCAAAGAGCCTGAATGTGTATCTGTTCCGGAAGAAGCCGTCTCCGGGTTCAGCAAGATGCGGGCGTGGGATCCAAATTTGTGGCAGTTTCGGAATTGGGCTACGTTACGACTGGATTCGTTGCCGGTGTAGAGCGTACTCAGCATAGACTCAACCGGAAGCACGAAGTCAGTGCCGTCGCTGAATGTTATCTTTTCATAGTTGATTTGAAGTTCCACATTCTTCATCGGGAACGTCAGCGGCATCTCCTTGGCAATGGAACGAAATAGCAGCACTGAACCGTCCTTCTGATCGATCCACAACTCGCCTGAATAAGGCGGAGCAATAATCTGGTCGGGAGCGTGAAATAACCACAAAGGATCTTTCTGCTGGTCTATCCGGTAATCGAACTTCCAAACTGCATGGCCGCCCAGTTCGCCTTCGCCAGCGTATTCGAAACGGGCTCGATTCGATGCATCGAAAATCGCACGCAGATCGCCGACAAATTCACCCGTCGAGCTGAGTCCAGGATTCTCTTCCCCATCTGAGACCGACCGTCCATTGACGGTGACGTTGCTGTATGACTCATTGCCGTCCTCATACCGTACTGAAGCCGAGACCATGTCGGTGGGCGCGTGGCTGAACCCGCGATAGCGTTCGATGTCTTGTTCGCATACGAAGTTCGGCATTTTCGCTCTGAGCGTGATAGCGAATTCACAGGTCGCTCTTAGCCTATCCGCGTGTGCGATATTCGGCGGAACCCATGCACAGTAGTTTCGGACGTTTCCGATCACTATCTCCTGCAGCGGAGAGATACCGGCAATTGGTACTGTGGGAGCAACTGGAATATAAACGTACTTATCTTTCGTAATCTCAGATCTGGCCTCATTTGCGGTCTTGGTAAGTGCATGCCAGATGGCATCGCGGGCGGAATTAGAATCTTCAGCCTCGACGGAGCTGCGGGCGAATGCGGAGAGATCGCTTACGCGAATCAATTGATGCTCCACCGTTGCATGAAAGGTGGGCATATCGATACCTATATCGGACGAAAGGCTGTAGGTGGTTGTTAAGTCCGTCAGATGGGTGTCGAGCACGAACTGGCATTTTTTGTCGCGTGCCTCGGCGGCGATCGCCGTTATCTGCGGCAGAGCTGTCAGCGGCACAACCGCGAAAGGTGGCCCAGACCTCTTATTCGCCGATCGCCCGCGCAAGATCTTTATCAAATGATCTTGCGCCTGAATGTCCGAGAGCGGTGCTGCGCCAGCTCGAAATAAGGCCACACAGACGTGCACGACCTTCTCGTCTTGAGCGGCCCCAGAAATAGATGAGATAAATAGAATGAAGCCAAGCGTCAGCCGGAAGAAGACAGACATAAGTCCGCTCGACTAGAGGATGGGTACAGGAACTCGAAAAGCTCAGCGGACGCTCAAGCTACGACTATTTCGGCTGGTCCATGGTGATGCCTTGCGCTCCGGGCTGCTTCTCGGCCTTGGCTTTCTTGGTGCTGAGGGTTTCATCTACCCAGTGGTCAGCCGTCTTCAAATCCTGCTGGCGGGCTGCCAGATCGTCACATTCCACGTCGGCCTTCTCTCGGTACATGAGGTTCAGC
>PLUJ01000069.1 GCA_003165455.1 Acidobacteriaceae bacterium
GGGCTACCAGGAAATCTTCACCGACCCCTCCTACGCCGGGCAGATCGTAGTTCTCACCAATCCTGAAATCGGCAACTACGGCACCAATCCCTCCGACGACGAGGCGGCGAAACCCTACATCGAAGGCCTCGTCACCCGCGAATTTTCCGTGCACGCCTCCAACTGGCGCTCCCGCCGCGTCGCTGACGAATATCTCGAGCACAACCACGTTCCCGTCATCTCTGAAATCGACACCCGCGCCCTCGTCCGCCACCTGCGCACCCATGGAGTCATGCGCGGCGTCATCTCATCGGTCGAAACCAATCCCGACGTCCTCGTCGAAAAAGCCCGCTCCATCCGCAAAATGGACGGCACCGACCTGGCCAAAGTGGTCTCGACCAAAGACCGCTATGAGTGGGACTACGACGGACCCAACCCGCTCCGCCTTGACGAAGTTGCTATCGAACCCGACCTTCACGTCGTCGCCTACGACTACGGCATCAAGAAAAATATCCTCCGCATGCTCACCAGCGAAGGCTGCCGCGTCACCGTCGTTCCCGCGCAGACCTCCGCCGAAGACGTGCTCGCGCTCAAGCCCGACGGCGTCTTCCTCTCCAACGGCCCCGGCGATCCCGAGCCCGTCACCTACGCGCAGGACAGCATCCGCAAACTCGCCGGGCGCACGCCCATCCCTGGAATTTGTCTCGGGCACCAGCTCATCGGACTCGCTCTCGGCGGCAAAACCTACAAGCTCAAGTTCGGGCACCACGGCGGCAATCACCCGGTGCGGAACAATGCGACGGGCAAAGTGGAGATCACGGCGCACAACCACAACTTCGCCGTCGATCCCGATTCGCTACCGCAAAGCGAGGTCGAATTGACCCACATGGATCTGAACGACAATACGCTCGAAGGCATGCGGCATCGCAATCTGCCGCTGTTCAGTGTGCAATATCATCCCGAGGCCGCGCCGGGTCCGCATGACTCTCATTATCTGTTTAAGGAGTTCACGACGATGATGGAGGAGTGGAAAGGGTGAGCGCTCCGGCAACCTCGAAGATCGATCTGCGCGGACAAGCTGATCTGGGGAACTTCGTGCCTGAGGAGTTACGCCGTCTTGGAGACCTCCAGACCGCCATTCCGGAGGTTGCTAAGAACGAATCTCACCTTGCCTTGATTGAGAGCGCCATTAAAGAAATTCCGACCAGGCACGTTCTCGTTCATGGTGATGCGAGGCGAATGTCGAAGGAGAAGGTTGGTAGAGCCCACTTGATCTTGACGTCGCCGCCCTATTGGACTTTGAAGGAGTATCGCAATACTTCTGGGCAACTTGGTCACATCATTGAATACGAGGAATTTCTGAAACAATTGGATCTTGTCTGGGAGCGATGTTTTGATCTGCTCGTCGTAGGGGGGCGCCTCGTGTGCGTTGTTGGCGATGTCTGCCTCTCGCGTCGCAAAAACGAAGGGCGGCATACCGTGGTGCCCCTGCACGCCAGTATTCAGGAGCATTGCCGGGCTATTGGGTTCGACAATCTTTCTCCGATTATTTGGCACAAAATTGCGAATGCGGCGTATGAGGTAGAGAACGGTGGTGGCGGCTTCCTCGGAAAACTGTACGAACCGAATGCTGTGATAAAAAACGACGTTGAATTTATCCTAATGCAGCGAAAGCCGGGCGGCTATCGGGCGCCTCAGGATGCGGCAAGAATTCTGAGCGTCATCTCGGCGAAGGATTACCAAGAATGGTTTCAGCAGATTTGGCATGGAGTGACGGGCGCATCAACCAAGGATCATCCTGCACCGTACCCTGTGGAATTGGCCGAGCGGCTCATTCGGATGTTCAGCTTCGTCGGAGATACGGTGTTGGATCCGTTTATGGGTACCGGTACAACCGCTCTAGCTGCCTCGAAGTGGGGCAGAAATAGTGTCAATTTCGAAATCGACTCCCACTATCTAAGCTTTGCTGCCAAGAGACTAGAAGGAGAACTTTCATCGCTTTTTGCGAATCCCGTTTTAGTTATGGAACAGGAGTAGCGGATGAATTCCGAACTTGACTCGAAGCTTCAGAGCGCTGTGATGCAGTTCTGGTCAAGTCGTGAGACCCAGGCGCAGAAGCAGGGGACTAAGACGGGTGTCCGCGATGCTGGTGCAAGGGCCGCGGTTACGGGTGGAAGTCAGATGGATGGCTTCGTGGCGTTGGTCCGAGATCTCTTGGAAGAATCAGGAGTCGATAAACCGTTGGCTTATTGCGAAAGGCATATCGAGCTTCCCGGATGGTTTCGGCCCGAAAAAAAATGGGATCTGCTCGTGGTTGTCGACGGTTGCTTGATTGCGGCCATTGAGTTCAAGTCACAAGTTGGCTCCTTCGGAAACAATTTCAATAACAGAACTGAGGAAGCGTTTGGGAGCGCAGCGGATTTGTGGGCAGCGTACCGGGAAGGGGCTTTTAAGCCGTCGGGACGTCCGTGGCTAGGCTATCTAATGCTTCTAGAGGATGCGCCTGCCTCGACACGGCCAGTCAAAGCGCAGGAGCCACATTTCAAGGTCTTCGAAGAGTTTCGGTTTGCTTCTTATGCCAGGCGCTACGAACTCCTTCTAACGAAACTGGTACGCGAACGGCTTTTTGACGCAACGTGCTTTTTAATGTCGAACAGTTCGGATGGGCTTAGAGGTAAGTACTCGGAGCCGGTTCCTGAACTGAATTTCACGAACTTCGTTTCGTCGCTACTAGCAAAGGCAATCGCGTGCAAGAAAACTCAATAATCAATGCCCAAACGCACTGACATTTCGAAAATTCTGATTCTTGGCTCCGGGCCCATTGTCATCGGGCAGTCGGCGGAGTTTGATTATTCTGGCACGCAGGCTTGCAAGGCGCTCAAGTCGGAGGGCTATGAGGTGGTGCTGGCCAATTCGAATCCGGCGACCATCATGACCG
>PLUJ01000077.1 GCA_003165455.1 Acidobacteriaceae bacterium
AGAATATTCGCGAACGCCAGGGTCTCGCCTATTCCATCTACAGCGATCTCAATCCCTATCGCGACACGGGATGTATGGCCGTCTACGCCGGAACGTCGCTGGGATCGGCGGCTAAGGTCGTGAAGTCGGTCATCACTGAATTTCGCAATCTTAAGAACCAGCCGGTGCCGGAAGAAGAATTACGCCGTTCCAAAGATCAGCTCAAAGGCAGTCTGATGCTCTCACTCGAATCGAGCACCGCACGAATGTCAAACCTGGCGCGGCAGGAAATGTATTTCGATCACTTCCAGGACCTCGACGAGCTCATCGAAAAGATCGAAGCCGTCACGGTTGAAGATTTGCAAATCCTGGCAAAGGAATTCTTCAAAACGGAGTCGATCGCCGTAACCGCTCTGGGCAACCTGAATGGCCTAAAGATCTCCCGCGACCAACTCACCTGCTGAATCATTTTCTACCCGTTGAAGCGCGGTTAGATTTTGGCCTGCTCCCTCGGTGTTCAACGTCCCCTGGGTGGAGATTTGGGAGTCTTTTGTAACTTCCTCCCAAACAAAACATCCCATCACAGCCTGCAGGTGAACGCCTGCCGGACGACCAATTCAATTCACTTCAAGGAGAAGATTATGAAGAAGTTTTTCGGCAGTNNATGAAAAAAGACGACTCGATGAAGAAAGATGATTCCATGAAGAATGACCAGACGAAGAAGGACAAGAAGTCCAAAAAAATGAAGAAAGACAATATGAAAAAAGACGACAGCATGAGGAAAGACGACTCCATGAAGAACGATCCCACAAAGCAGAATTAGTCGTCCGGATTGCAGGCGCGGGCTATCGGGCCCGCGCCGCTTGTTCGTTAACGCCCTGCCCAGTCGAGCGCTTCCTCCGCCTCCTCACCTGCATCGGCATTCGCGTCCTCTGAATCATGTCTTCCAACGAAGGATGTTTTCAAATATTGCCGCATGCACCGCGAGCACGGCACATACCCGTCGTGAATCGCCTGCTTGGCGGTTATGGTTCTTTCCGTAGCTTTGTCGTGAATATAAGGGCATCCCGCCACATGAAAAACCTTCGATCCATCGGAGATAACCACCAGCATGTCAGGAGGAATGTTATGCCCCGGCTCCGCGAGTATGGATTTAGCCGGAGAATGGAATGTCAGTGTATCCACCAATGCCAGCGCCGCCGTAAACAGTACGACTGCAGCCACCGGCATCATCCAGGCCGCCCAACTTGACCATCGCGATCCAGCTGCTTCAGAAATCCACACGGGACTTTTCTTCGCTTCCTGCATCTCGCGTTCAAATTTATCCTCCAGTCGCCTTTCCAGGCGCTGGCTAAACCCGGCGGGCACCTCCAACATGAGCTCGTCACCGTAAAGCTGGACAACATTGCGCGCTCCCGCAAGCACCGAAGCGCAACGCGCGCAAGCTCGGAAATGCTCTTCCATCCCCGACCGGAGAGTGGCGTCAACATCGCCATCGATGTAATTCGAAATCTGACGCCAAACTTCTTCGCACTTCAACGCTGCTCCGTTTGTCGCATCATGGTTCACCATGGCTTATTCCCCTTCTCGAATGGAAGTCGGCTGAACCAGCCCTGCTCCCATCCGGCTGCCAGCAGATCGCGCAGCATCAGCCTCGCTCGCAACAGCCGCGTCTTCACCGAAGCGGTGGAAATCCCCAGCGCCTCCGCCGTCTCTTGAATGTTCAGGTGTTGCATGTCGCGGAGCATAAACACCTCGCGATACTTCGGATCGAGCGTGCCCAGGGCGTTTGAAAGCCGTTGCCGCACCTCTTTGCGCTCTAGTGCTTCCGACGGAATTTCGCGCCAGTCGGCGAAATCCCGCGGTGCATAATCGCTATCTTCCCCTTCTCGTCGATCGTCGATTGGCTCCATGACCACAGTCCGCTCCCTTCGCCGGCGCATCAGAGATTCGTTTACCGTAATCTGGATCAGCCACGTGCTGAAGCGAGCTTCGGCCCGGAACTGACGGATGTTGGCAAACGCCTTCAGCATCGCTTCTTGCGCGGCGTCCTCGGCATCGTGCTCGTTGCGCAGAATGGCAAGAGCCGCGGCGTAGACCCGCCGCTCATAGGGCTTGACCAGTTCGTAGAACAATTCCCGCTGGCCGTTCTGCACGCTGGAAATCAGATCGCGTTCACGCGCGCCGGCCGGCGCTTGCTCCGGGTTGTTTAGCACAATGCCTGGATCGGACATGTTGTGCGATCGCGCAATTCCTCATCCTGGATGCTTTGGCTGAACCTTTTTCCGCCGACGGTATTTGCTTTCAAACCAGCACTCAAGAATAGTCAATCAATAGCCGCTTCTTCTTTTGGCCCGTAATCTGGATCTTTCTTCCACCCGGTCAACATCGATAAGAAATTATTCCATCCATGCAGGATCACCATCACCAGATGCCCCAGCACAAAAAACAAAATCGCCCACATCACCGCGAAGTGCCAAATACGCGCGTAATGGAATCCTCCCATCATCCACGCCAGCCAGGAGAATTGAATCGGCTTCCATACCGCAAAACCCGTGAGCACCGAGAGAACTCCCAGCACAATGGCCATCGTATAAGCCTGCTTTTGAAGCGGATTGTATGCCTCGCGGGCGGGTGGCTTCTCGCCGAAAAAGAAATAATGCTTCACCATCGGCAGCACGCCGGAAATGTCACGCCGTGTGAACAAAACCTGTCGATAATTGCCGCTGAAAATCTGGTATCCCAAGTACAGAGCTCCCGTACCCATGTAAATCCACATAAATGTTAAATGCCATTGCAGTGCCCCACCGAGCCAGCCTCCGATGGCGAAAGCCTTAGGCCAATGCAATAAATCCCTCTGCGGAATCTTCGCTCCGAAGCTGGGAAACGCCCGAAAAATCTGCAAGCCGCTGCCCACCATCACGAACAGAGCGACGGTGTTCACCCAGTGACAGAGCCGAACAAGGAACGGATGCTCGTAGACCGCGCGACCAGT
>PLUJ01000201.1 GCA_003165455.1 Acidobacteriaceae bacterium
CAAAGCGATTGGATTTGCCGTGCTGTTCGACGGGCTCGACGGGCGCATCGCGCGCATGACCGGCACCAGCAGCGATTTTGGCAAAGAGTTCGATTCTCTGGCAGACGTCATCACGTTTGGCGTAGCTCCCGCGATGCTTGCCTGGACGTGGGGATTTCACCTGATGCAGCCGGTTGCTTTGACGGACTGGAACATCAAGCTGACGCAGCTAGGTGCGATTGCGAGTTTTCTTTTTTTGATGGCCGGTGCCAGCCGCTTGGCGCGGTTCAACATCACGAGCAATCCCGTGCCTTCCAATCCGGGGCGTCCGGGGAAGAAATACTTTGTCGGCATGCCGATTCCTGCGGGGGCCGGAGTGATCGCCGCAGTGGTTCATTTTCAGTCAGGCGTACCGCTCGATTCCTGGTACACGGCGATTACCTGGCTGGCCATGGTTGCGGCCGTGGGATATCTGATGGTAAGCACATGGCGGTTTTACAGTTTCAAAGACATTGATTTTTCTTCGCGCCGGCCGTTCCGATTGATTATTTTGTTCGGCGCATTGTTTGCCAGCATCTGGTTTTTTTCCAAGCCTGTGCTCTTCGCCGTAGCGCTGTTGTATACGTTCTCCGGCGTATTCTGGCGTTTGCAGTGGGTCTTCCGCCGCCGCAGTCAGCCGCCACCGCCCAGTTATAAGGAGGTTTCGCAGATTTCATGAGTAGCCCGACAAAAATTGCGACCTCTCCGGCATCGGCTGCCACGCGAGGACAGTTCTATCGCGCCGCCATCGTTGGCGCGTCGACTCTGAGAGGGAAAGAAGTTAACGAGATGCTGAGTGAGCGCAACTTTCCCGCCCTGGATGTGCGCCTGCTCGACGATGACGAATCCATTGGCCAGTTGGAAGCGACTGGGGATGAGATCAACTTTATTCAGAGTGTCCGCGTCGAACAATTTACGAACATGGATTTTACTTTCTTTGCCGCCGATGCGGAGTGCACGCGTCAGAATTGGAAGCGAGCTCGCGACGCAGGCAGCGCCATCATCGATCTTTCAGGCGCTTTGGAGGAAGAGGCGGGCGCTACGGTCCGCTCGCTTTGGGCGGAGCGCGAGCGCGGCCAGATTTGGCAGCCAGAGTTGCAGCCGGCGCCGTGCGTGGTAGCTCATCCTGCGGCAGTGACTTTGGCTTTGCTGCTGCTGCGCGCGCGCAAAGCCGCGGCAATTCGCAATGTGGTGGCTACAGTTTTTGAGCCGGCCTCAGAACAAGGGCAAAAGGGAATGGATGAATTGCATCAGCAATCCATCAACTTGCTGTCCTTCCAGACTCTGCCGAAGGATCTGTTCGATACGCAGGTGGCGTTCAATATGGTGGGCAGGTATGGCTCGAACTCGAAACTGTCGCTCGATTCTCTCGAATCGCGCATACGACGGCACTATCTGAAAATTGCGGGGTTGGATGCGCCGCAGCCCGCGCTGATGGTGGTGCAACCTCCCGTGTTTCACGGCCATGGGCTGGCTATATTTTTGGAGATGGCGCAATCGGTTGACCAGGAAGCGCTCTCGAACACTCTCGCCGGAGATCACGTGATCGTCGCCGGAACGGAAGATGAGACGCAGCCCAGTAATGTGAATGCAGCTGGTCAGGCGAATATTCTGGTTTCGCTGAAAGCAGAGGCTTCGAAACCGAACGGGATCTGGCTATGGGCTGCCATCGATAACTTGCGAGTCGCTGCCGTTACCGCTGTTGAATGCGCCGAAAGCATGACCGCAACGCGGCCGGTGGGAAAAATCCAATGAGATTGCGTCGCCGTGCGAGGTCGCTGTCGCCGTTTTACATTTCGGCGGCCACGCTGTTGGCAACTGCTCTGTTCGTGACTGCAGGTTGCGGATACCATACTGCTGGCCACTCCGTGCAGCTTCCGGAGAACGTCAAGACGATAGCCATTCCGGCTTTTGAAAATCACACCACCACCTACCACATCGAGCAAACGCTCACCGCCAGCGTGATTCGCGAGTTCACCACTCGCACGCATTACCATCTGTTGAACGAAACTGGTGAAGCAGCGGATGCCACTCTGCGCGGTACTGTGCTCGCAACCTCCGCGTCTCCGCTCACTTACAATGCGAGCACAGGCCAGGCTGCCAGTGTCTTGGTCGTCGTGAGCATGAGCGTTTCCTTGACGGATCGTCAGGGTAAAGTGCTGTACCAGAATCCGGCCTATCTGTTTCGCGAACAATATGAAGTCTCGCAAGATCTCGCCAGTTTTTTCGAGGAGGATTCTCCCGCATATCGCAGGCTTTCGCAGGATTTTGCTCGTACCCTGGTTTCCAACATCCTGGAGGGCTTCTAGGTGCTAGAGTTTTCTTGTGGCCCTACTGTTTCTGGTTGGCGCTTGACTTCGATGGTGACGAAGACGTTTTAAATGCGTGCTTTTGCCCAAGCCGACCGTTTCGTGAGCGAGATCACCTCGCGAAAGCTGCGCGCGGTGTACGTGTTTGTGGGCGACGAAGCTTTTTTTCGCAAGCGCTTTCGGGACGCCATTCTTGAACATCTGGTGCCCTCCGATCTGCGCGACTTCAGTTTGTTCGAATTCGATCTTGCGGAGAACGATCTGGCCGAGGTTCTCGACCGCGCGCAAACGCCATCGCTCATGGCGCCATTTCAAGTATTTTTCGTGCGAGGTGTGAAGAATCTTTTCGGCCGGGGGTCGAACGACGAAAAGCTGGCTGCGATTGAAGAATATTGCAGCAATCCGAATCCTGACGCGCTCATTGTTTTTGTAGCCGACCACATCAGCATCCCCGCCGATGTACGCCGCATGGAGATGCAGGATAAAGAGCGCTACCAACGTATTCGAGAAACCATGGGCCAGTACTGCGGCATCGTCGAACTGGCGCGGGTGGAGGAAGGTGAAGCGGTCCGCTGGATTAACGATTATTGCGCCAGCCGCAGCGAACCGGTGAAGATCGAACCGGATGGCGCGCGTGAACTGGTCGACGCTCTAGGCGGCGACATGATGATGATTTCGAACGAATTGGAAAAGCTCATGCTCTACGTGGGGGCGAAGAATCGCATCACGCTCGGCGACGTGGAAACCATGGTATTGGCGGCCAAGCAGCGGTCGTTATATGAACTGACAGACGCCATCTCTTCGAAAGATCGCGTGCGCGCCCTCGAAGTGCTGGACGCGATGCTTTCTTCGGGCGACGGTGAAGAAGCCGCCATCGGACACATTTATATGCTGGCGAAAACTTTCCGCCAGATGCTGGTGATTCTCGAACGCAACGTCCGCGATCAGCGCATGTTATGGTCTGCTCTCTGGCAGGGTTTTCGGGTACCGCCGTTCGCCGCCGACGACATTATCAGGCAGGCGCGGCGCTATAAATCCCGCCGTGACTTAACCCGAGCCATTCGCCTGGTGGGGAAGGCGGATCTGGCATTGCGATCGAATCCAGTCAGCAAACGCATGGTGCTGGAACGGTTGATAATGGATTTGACGACCGAAGCGAAGCTGGAAGCCCCGGGATGGATGCAGGAACAATTGCCGGTGTGAAGTGAGTCATCAGCTTTCAGGCATAAGCGTTCAGAACCTGTAGGTCCCGCGAAAACCAAGTCTCGCCCTGTGGTGTGTCGTGATTCGCCATCGTGCATGATAGCCACGCTGTATCATTGCCACCGTCCGAACTTTTGTGGAGGTTCCCCGATGAAGATAAAGCAAGTTTTTCACCTGGCGATGCCTACGATTGTTCTTGCATCTTTAGGTGCCATATCCAGCGCACAGGTGCCGGTCGAGCGCTTCGAACAAGTCGTTCAACCCTATGTCGACGCTCGGATGTTTATGGGCAGCGTCATGGTGGCAAAACACGGCAAGGTACTGTTCGGCAAGAGCTACGGCTGGGCGGACGCGGAGTGGAGCATACCAAATTCCGCGACGACTCGTTTCCAAGTCGCCTCGATGACCAAGCAATTCACCGCAGCCTCGATTCTGCTGTTGGAAGAACGTGGAAAGCTAAAGTCCGATGATCCGGTAAGAAAATATCTTCCCGATGCGCCCGCGTCCTGGGAGAAGGTCACCATCTATAACCTCCTGACGATGAGTTCAGGGATCGCCGATGGTTCGGCGAAGTATGATCCGACCCCGCCGGACAAGCTGACCTATGCTGACAAGCCATTGGAGTTCCAGCCGGGTGAAAAGTGGGTTTACACAAACACGAATTACTTGGTGCTCGGATATTTGCTTGAGAAGGTCAGCGGACAGAGCTACGGAGATTTTCTTCAGCAAAATATTTTCAAGCCTCTGGGCATGAACGATTCAGGATTGGACTCCAACGTGGCTATCGTGCCGCACCGGGCGTCCGGCTATTGGCCCGGAGCCGACGGGATCGAGAATGCGGAGCGCACCAACATCACAGGCGCATTATCGGCCGGCGGCGTTTATTCCTCCACCGAGGACTTGCTGCGATGGGAAGAGGGGTTGTTCGGCGGCAAAGTGCTGACGCCCGCATCGTTTCGCAAGATGACCTCGCCTTATAAACACACAACATTCGACAACGACTATGCGTGCGCGTTATACGTCAATCGCGTAAACGGTCGCCTGTGGTTCGATTACGATGGCAACAACATTGGCTTCACCTCGAAGATGGCCTACTATCCAGAAGAAGGGCTGGCTGTAATTGTCCTGACCAATCTGAACAGCTATACAACTGGCGCAATCAACGGCGCATTGGCGGCAGCGGCGCACGGAGAATCTGTGGCCTTCGTGCCGCCGCCGAAGGAGATCACCTTACCCCGGGAAGTGCTGGCGCGGTACGTGGGGACCTACGAATTCTCCGATGGGCCAGACGTGTTCACACTCCAAGGCGCCCATCTGATGACGGGGAACATCGCACTGTTCGCCATGTCGGAAACTAAGTTCTTTAGTAAAGGCTGGGACTTGCAGTATGAGTTCTCAAGGAACAACAAGGGTGAGTATGCATTCGTCTCGGTGTACTTCAACGGCAAAGATAAGGGGAGGGGGACCAAGAAGTAAGTATGCGTACTATCTGCTGCTCAATGGTGCGGTCGCTCTTACCCAGAAGTGCCCGCTCAACGAAGTCTGCTATCGCTTTTGAGCACTGAACCGCAACAGACGCTATGTCTCCAGGAGAAATCGGTCGCAGCTACTTCATCGCAACAATACGTTTTCCCAGGCGCGACTTATAGCGCGCCGCAGTATTCCCGTGCAGCGTGCCCTTCTGGATGGCTTTGTCGAGGGCGGAAACGGTCTCGCGATAAGTCTTCTCAGCGGCGGCTTTGTCGCCATTCTCGATCGTTTCGCGCAGGCTGCGCAAAGCGGTACGCAGGCGAGAGGCGTTGGCGCGGTTGGTGGAAGTCCGCTTCGTAGTCTGACGGGCGCGCTTGAGCGCCGAAAAATGATTGGCCATGTGTTTGAAACCCTTTTTATTTACTACAGAATATTCCGGAGAACCGAATACAAGATTCTATGGTACTAACTCCTCTCAGGTCAATGGGATGTCCTCGATGCACCTCGCCATTGACTCCCATCCCGCCTGGGGGTAGGCTTTAAGGCAATGGTAGTGACTTGCCCTGTGGGCATGACCATCCCCGCCGTTCCCGTCTCCGCGCATAATCCTGTTTTGTCTGAAAAACCGGTACAGTGCCTTTCTATCAAGCAAGATGGCCGCGCGCATACAGCGCACGCCATCTTTAGCCGTATATGTTTCACCAAAGAGACTGAATGAAGAAAAGTATCGGGATTACTCCCAACATCGAGACTTTATTTGGCACGCGGGATGAGAATGTGCGCGTGCTGGAAGATGGCCTGAACGTCACCATTGACTTGCGCGCGAATGCGGTTGAACTGGAAGGCGCGGCCCGCGATGTAGCGCGCGCCGAGCAGGTCTTTATCGATTACGAAAGCTTGCGCCGCTCTGGATACACCTTCAACAATGGCGATTTGAACAGCATGCTGCGCGTGCTGACCGCCGATCCAACGGCAACTCTGCGAGGACTGGCCGATGCGAGTCGGCAGCGTTCTTTAGGTCGCCGCATGGTGCAACCGAAGAGCGTGAATCAGCGGCGATATGTTGAGGCAATCGAGAAGCACGACATGGTTTTCGGAATTGGTCCGGCGGGAACGGGCAAGACCTATCTTGCCGTGGCCATGGCAATTTCCGCGCTGCTGGCCAAACGCGTCAATCGGATTATTCTGGCACGCCCGGCAGTCGAGGCTGGAGAGCGTCTGGGATTTTTGCCGGGAACGCTGCAGGACAAGATCGATCCCTACCTTCGCCCCTTATACGACGCGCTTTACGACATGCTAGACCCGGAAAAAGTGGACCGCTATCTGGAAAAGAACGTCATCGAAATTGCGCCGATCGCTTTCATGCGCGGCCGTACTTTGAACGATTCTTTCGTGATTCTGGATGAAGCCCAAAATACCACGTCGGAGCAGATGAAGATGTTCGTCACTCGCCTGGGATTCAACTCCAAGGCGGTGATCACCGGAGACGTCACGCAGATCGATTTGCCCAACGCCCGCCGTAGTGGACTGCTGGAAGCGATCGACATCTTGAAACGGGTCGAAGGGTTGACGTTTGTTCACTTCGACGAGTCCGATGTTGTGCGGCATCATCTAGTGCAGCGGATTGTCCGCGCCTATGACGAGCATAGAGCACAAATCGCGGAGCAACAGATGTTGCTCCTCTCCGGCGGGAAAAACGCGGACGCGGCTGGAGTCGGCGGCCTGAGGCACGCTGGGTCGACCGACTCAGAGGACGAGTCCCGAAAGGTTTCCGGAGATTAGCGCGAGCTGAAGATTTGGTCATTTACCAGAAAAAAATCGCAGGCTTGACTTCGGCAACGCTTGAACGTTTTGTTCTGCGGGCGAAGCGGGCCATTGGCTTGCCTGGAACCATCAATGTGCTCGTCACCAGCAGTCGCGAGTTGCAATCTCTGAACCGCAGATTCCGCGGAAAAGACAAGCCTACGGATGTGTTGTCTTTCCCGCCGTCTCCGGAGCGTCATTCTGCGCGCCAGGCGGCGGGCGAACTGGCTGTTTCTTATGATATTGCCAAGAGCAACGCCCGGCGCTTAGGACACAGTTTGGCAGCGGAAATAAAAATTCTGGTACTGCATGGGATTCTCCATCTGGCAGGGTTCGATCATGAGCAGGATAATGGTGAGATGGCGCGAGAAGAGATCCGTCTACGGCGAAAGCTTAAGTTGCAAGTAGGATTGATTGAGCGCACGGAACCCCCGGGCTCGCGCTCATTGAATCGGAAGACGCGCCGGAGATCTGATCTGGCAATTGCTCCCCGGAGCACTTCGTGAATTGGACAGTCGCACTTTCGCTCGTCCCCTTGCTCGGTTTGCTGGCCTTGGCATCCTACGTAGACCGCGTCTACCAGGAGATTGGCAAATTTCTCTCCAGGGATTTTCAGGACAACATCGACGTCTTCGAGCAGAAGGTCGAACCCGTACTGAAAGTAAGCCGCTCGCGGGCCGCTCTTTCCATGGCGGTTCTAAAGCAGCTCACTACCGCTACAATATCTCTGTTGGTGGGCTTTGCGCTGTTTAGCGATCAGCTCTGGAGCTTGTACGAAATTTCGCAGGCTGCGATCAGTTTGATCGTGATCATCATTCTGTTCAATCAATTTCTGCCGTTCGTTTTCTTTTCCCGCACCAATGGGACGTGGCTCATACGCTGGATTTGGCTTATCAAGATCCTGATCTATCTTGTGTTGCCGATCACGATTGTGCTTGGGTTTCTGCAATCGGTGGCCTCGCTGACGCGAGAAAATAGTCGCGCGGAGCCGGAGACGGCGGCCGAAGCGATGGACGCACTTATCGAAGCCGGACAAGAGGAAGGAATTATTCAGGAGGGCGACCGCGAGCTGATTCAGTCCGTCGTGGAATTCAGCGGAAAGACGGTGCGGGAAGCAATGAAGCCACGGCCGGAGATGTTCGCCGTGCCGATGGAAACCACCGTCGAGCGTTTCATCGAAATGTTGCGCACGAAGCATTACTCGCGCGTCCCTGTCTACGCGCAGAGCATCCACAATATAAAGGGCATTGTCTACGCGCAGGATGTCTTACAGGTTCCGGATAGTGAAGCGTCGCATCGTACCCTTGAAACCGTCATGCGCCGCGATGTCTATTTCGTTCCCGAGAGCAAGCTCGGCAGCGATCTTCTGCGCGAAATGCAGAAAAACAATATTCGCATGGCCATCGTAGTCGACGAATACGGAGGGGTGGCTGGCCTGGTCACCATTGAAGATCTTGTGGAAGAGATCGTGGGAGAAATTCGGGATGAGCACGAGAATGCCCAGGTAGTGCGTGAGAATGACCACTCCTACATTGTCTCCGGGGGTATGGATGTAGACGGGTTAGCCGAACTTTTCGGAACCAGGCCTGAAGAAAGAGAATCCGCCACCGTAGCAGGGTTGGTGAGTGAAATCGCGGGACACATCCCTCTTAAAGGCGAGACGGTGAATGACGGCGGACTGCGTTTTGAAGTTTTGGAATCGACAGACCGGAGAGTTGAGCGCGTCAGGATCACTGCCGTGCAGCCAAGACAATTGAAATTGATCTGACTGCAGTCGGTCACTGGTCATAGATGTTAGGCTAGGACCTAACGCTTAAGACTTGGTGCCGATCTTCCTTATATGCCTTTCCGCTCCGGTTTCGTCTGCATTCTCGGCCGCCCAAACGCGGGCAAGTCCACATTGCTGAATGGCCTTGTGGGCGAGAAGCTCGCCATTATTTCTCCGAAGCCGCAAACTACGCGCAACCGTATTCAGGGTATCGTCAATATTCCCAAGAGCAAAGGCCAGAGCGGCGCGCAGATCGTATTGATCGATACTCCCGGCGTGCACAAGCCTGATAGTTCGCTCGGGCGAAAGATGATGGTCGAAGTGCGTGAAGCGCTGGAGGGGTGCGATGTTGTATTACTGATCATGGATTCGACGCGCAAACTCGATCCGCGCGATGAGTTTGCCATCCAGATGCTGAGGCACTCAACCACAAAGGTGTGCCTTATTCTAAATAAGGTGGATTTGTTGCGAGGCGGGAAAGCGCATCTGCTGCCTTTGATTGAGCAGTACAAGAAGTTGCACTCGTTCTACGAGATCATCCCAATCTCCGCGTTGAAACGCGACGGACTTGAGATATTAATCAAAGCGGTAACTTCAGCATTGCCGGTCGGCTCTCCGTTATTTCCAGACGACCAGATCACCGATCAACCAGCGCGCTTCATGGCTGGAGAGATTGTGCGCGAACGAGTCCTTGTCGAAACCGAGGAGGAACTTCCGTATGCGACAACTGTAATTGTCGACAGTTTCGAGGAGGGTGCCAAGCTCACGCGTATCGCCGCGACCATTTACTGCGAGCGGGAAGGACAGAAGGGCATTCTGATCGGCAAGAAGGGACAGATGCTAAAACGTATTGGCACTTCGGCGAGGCTGCAGCTCGAACGTATGCTGGATACAAAAGTATTTCTGGAACTTTACGTGAAGGTAGAGCCCAACTGGCGGGAATCGCGCGGCTTTGTGGAAGACCTGGACTGGCGAAGACAGTTGCAGAATCTGACTGGCGGACGGGTCGAATTGTCAGAAATGACCGGGAAGCAGCATCGATAGCGGAAGGTAGAGAATTTGATCACGTGACAAGTCTAAAGCTGAGACCATTTGCCCTGCTAACATTCGCCAGATACAATCAGTCGACATTTCGGGGATCGATCGGACGAAAGCAATTGAGCGCGAACCGTTAAACAAGAAATTACCCATGATATCGTCCGATGCTTTCGAGCAATCGCTTCCGGAAAAAGACTTTGATCCCGATCATTTGACTTTGATTTTGCGCGTTACCCTCGCCGCCGATCGCAAGGCCGTCGATCCCGTGGTGCAGCAAGTAATGCGCGTGGTACGTGAGATGAACGGCGTGGATGGCAAGGAAGATGCGATCGAGTTATCTCTGCAGGAAGCGCTGGCGAACGCCGTCATTCATGGCGCCAAGGAAGATCCGACGCAGGTAGTGGAATGCCTGGTGAGCAGCGACGCCGAGCGAGGCATCCTGATTGTTGTGAGAGATCCTGGAAACGGCTTCACTCCCGAGACAATCCCCGGGTGCACGGTCGGCGAGAACGTTTATTCCAATCATGGGCGCGGAATTTTTCTGATCAATCAACTCATGGACAAAGTGGAGTTCAGAAAAAACGGCACCGAGATACGCATGGTGAAGCGATAGCTTCGATGGCGAGGCTGCCTACTCCTTCGCCACAATTCCCAACGTCTTCATCTTGCGGTAAAGGTGGCTCCGTTCCAGTCCCAATACTTCTGCGGCGCGGGTTACGTTTCCGTGATTTTCGTCGAGTTTCTTCAAAATAAAATCGCGCTCATAAGCGTCGCGCGCCTCGTGCAGGGTGGAAAAGTCGTTGCGTGTAACGCGGCGATGACCATCCCGGTAGACGAGCGGCGGCAAATGCTTGCGGTCCAAACGAGTGGTCATTGGATTCATGATTACGATTCGCTCAATCACGTTTCGCAACTCACGCACGTTGCCTGGCCACGAATAGCGCATCAATCCCTCGATGGCATCATCGGTAATCTCGCGCGGACGGCGCCCGTATGTCGCCGCCAAATCCTTCAAGAAATGCCGTGCCAGCATCGGAATGTCTTCCTTGCGGTCACGCAAGGGTGGTACGAAGAAGGGAATTACATTGAGACGATAAAACAAATCTTCACGAAAATTACCCACGGAAATTTCTTCTTCAAGGTCTTTATTGGTGGAAGCGATGACGCGCGCGTCGACCACAATGGTTTCATCGCTGCCCAATGGGGCGACTCGCTGCTCCTCTAGCGTACGCAAAACTTTCGACTGGGTTTTGAGGCTCATATCCCCAACTTCGTCGAGGAATAGTGTGCCGCCGCTGGCTTTTTGAAATTTTCCTTCCTTGTCGGCCGCCGCACCGGGGAACGATCCTTTGTAGTGGCCGAACAATTCGCTCTCGATCAGGTCTTCGGGAATGGCGGCGCAATTGACCTCGACGAATGGGTCGTCCTTTCGCAAACTCTGCGCATGGATGGCGCGGGCCACCAATTCTTTGCCGGTGCCTGATTCTCCATAGATCAGCACTCGTCCGTTCGTCGGGGCCATTAAGCCGATCTGCTGCCGCAGGGCTTTCATGGGAATGCTATTGCCCACGATTACACTTTTCGCCTGTAGCTGTTTCTTCAGATCGACATTCTCATGCCGCAGCTTTTTCGATTCGATCGCATTCTTGACAAGGATGAGCGTCTTATCGATGGACAAAGGTTTTTCCAAAAAATCGTAAGCCCCAAGCTTGGTTGCCCGAACCGCAGTCTCAATGGTTCCGTGGCCGGAGATCATAATTACTTCCGGCGGGTTATCCAGTTCTCGAATTCGTTCGAGTGTCTCCAATCCGTCCACGCCGGGCAGCCAGATATCGAGCAGCACTACTTCGAAACTATCTTCACGACGCAGCAGTTTAATGCACTCTTCGCCGCTTTCCGCGGAGGCAGTTTCGTAGCCCTCGTCTGCCAGCACTCCCTGCAGCGATTCGCGAATGCCGGATTCATCGTCAACGACCAGAATTTTATGCATGCTGGGCAGTTTTCTCGGTGATCACCGGTTCAGGGACCAAAGGCAGTTCAACGATGAAGCGCGCCCCCACCGGCTGATTCTCTTCGACCCGAATCGACCCACGATGCTCTTCGATGACGCGGCTTACGATGGCCAATCCGAGACCGGTTCCCCGCTTTCTGGTCGAGAAATAGGGCAGGAAAAGCTTCTCTTTCAGCTCGCGAGTCACCCCGTGACCAGTATCTGCAACAACGATTTCAACCGCATCGCGGCTGGCAACCATCGAAGTAGAAATGTGGATTTCACGTAAGAGCGAATTCTGCATTGCCTCCGCCGCATTGTCCACCAGGTTTGCGATAGCGCGCTTAATGGCTTCGCTGTCGGCCATGACTCTGGGGAGATCCGCAGCCAGCGATTTAGACAAGACAATGCCATCCATTCGTCCGGTAAACATCGATAGGGCATTCTCCACGACCTCGTTGATATCGGCGGGATGAGGATTGGAGGCGGGAAAACGAGCCAGGCTGGAGAACTCGTCCACCAATCGCCGTACCGTTTCAACTGCGCCCGCGATGGTTTGAGCGCAGGAACGTACAATTTCGAGAGAAGCTTTGTCGGGTGAGGCGACGCGTTCCAAATGCCGTTGTATCCGTTCCGCCGACAAAGCAATCGGCGTAAGCGGATTCTTGATCTCGTGCGCGACGCGGCGTGCAACCTCGCGCCATGCCGCCTGTTTCTGCGCCTTCAAAAGATCCGATAAATCTTCCAGCACAATCACGTACCCTGAACGCTCATCCTGGTGGCGCAGGGTGGCCACGGTAACGGCAACGTTCAAAGAGCTACGCTGCAGCGGCATTTCCATCTGACTCGTGGTCATTCCCATGCGGTCTGCGCGCCGCAAAAGCGGTTCCAAATCCTCCAGCACTTCGGATGGAAAAACGTCCGCCAGGCGCGTCCCTCTGAAATTGAGTGTTCCTTCCGCATATCCCTCCGGGTAAAACATTCGTTGAAGCGCATGGTTGGAATGGGTGACATTTCTTTCAGCATCGAGCGAGAGCACGCCCGTGGGAATGCTTTCGAGGATAGTCTCCATCTGCCGGCGGCGCTGGTCGAGTTCGGCGTTGGCGGCGCTGGCGTCGCGGCTGGACGCTTCAATTTGACGGCGGCTGTTTTCTAGTTCCTCCGCCATGCGATTGAAGGAGCGAACCAGATCTCCGATTTCGTCCGCCGCGTTCACATCGATTCGGTAATCCAAGCGGCCACGGGAAATTTCTTGGGTTGCTTCAGCCAGCGCCGCCAAGGGACGGGTGACCAGTTTCGAAAGAAAGAGCGCCAGCCACGTTGTAACGAAAAGTACCATCATGGTTAGCAACAAGAGTAGCCCCATGTAGGTTTGTCGCACATGCCTGCGCTCGCGGCTCAACTGCAGGTAACTCTGCTGGCTGGCTTCGATTTGCTTGACGGTCCTGGAAAACTCTGGTGGCAGGGGGATCGCCACTAGAATGGATCCAGTGTCACCCACCGACGCGCTTCCCAAGGTGTACTCCGTCTGGCCCCAGGTGAAGGGTGCAGGATCTTTTGATTCAGCTCTCTCCAGCGGCAGTTGCGTTTTCAAGTCGGCCCACGCAGCCGGCGCCTGAAAGCTCGCCTTAACGGCTCCATTCTCTATCGCGATGGCAAATCCACCCTGCAGCGTAGGCTCATGCCGCCGAAATTCGTCGGTGAGAGCTCCGAATCCGTGGCTCTGAAATGCCCGTCTTGTCTCGACTTCACTCGCAATCGCAACCGCTTCGGAACGGGCGTTCTGTGCAGCATAGCTGGCTAGCAAGGAAGCCATGGCAGCAGTATCCGCTCGAACTTCTTCCACCGGTGTTGAAAACCACTTATCGATGGACCGGTTCATCAACCCATATGCAAACCAATACATAACCATCACAGGGACGAATGAAAGCAGGAGAGCGCCAACTACCATTCGCGTGCGAAACTTTGAGCCCAACACACCGAGACGTCGCTCGGCGAACAATTTGAGGAGGTTGCGCGCCAGCACGAAGGTGAGCGCAACAAACAGAAGAGAAATCAGCAGTGAAAGCGCATAAAAAACCACGGTCTGCTGGTTGGTGCCGGGGCGCAGTATGGTTTCGTTAAACGCGGTCTGGGAAACCAGGATCGCGAGCAGCAGAAAAACCGCCACCGTCAGCAGAATGATGTACTGCTTGCGCTTGGAAGTTCTGGCAGGTCGAGTTGGAGCGGTCTGCGCCACACGAATTCAGCGGTCCAGCCACGCATTTTAGTCGCAACCTGCAAACCTTGAATGGACCGGAAGCCATTATAGATGCAGACGCGGCTGCTGGAGATGACTCAATCGGTGAGTCTTGCTCTGTGCCAGATTGTCAATGAGCCGGCGAGCGCCCGGCGGAAAGCTCTTCCAACACGGTGCGGTAGGCGGATTTGGGCTGGTATGTTCGATCAAAGGGCAACGCCTGCCCTCGGGTTCCACGCGAGTGCGATCCAATCCACGAGTACTTGTCGGTGAAACCCCAGGTCTGGATCGCTGTGCATNNAACATGCCCGCACGATCCCGCGATACACTTCGGCCTGGCGGATCAAGTCATCTGGATGAAGCAAACCGTTGGAATCCAGCGGCAGAGAAACGTCCAGCTCCGTGATGTGAACTTGCACCCCGAGCGCCGTGAGCCGCGCAATGTTTGCGGAGATCGCCGCGACATCCGCATCGAGCTTCGGAACGTGCATCTGCAATCCGACGCCGTCGATAGGAACGCCCCGCCGTTTGAAATCCTTGACCATGGCGTAGATCACATCCGATTTGCGGTTCAGCCCTTCGCCCTCCGCTTCGTTATAGAACAGCAAAGCCTGCGGGTCCGCCTTGTGCGCCCAGCGGAACACTTGTTCGATGTAGGCTGTTCCTCTCCCTGACAATCCGATTCCGGGCTTGTCGTACCAGAGAGAATCCCGCACATTTCCGTTCTCATCCATCGCCTCGTTGACCACATCCCACGCGAAAACCTGGTCGGCAAAGTGCTTCATCACCCGGTTGACGTGTTCGTGAAGAAGCCGCGACAACTGCCGGGCGGTGAAGTTGCCTTGCGTCAGCCAATCCGGGTTGTAACGGCCCCAGACGAGGCAGTGCCCGCGAATCTTCATTTGATGGGCCTGCGCGAAGCGCACTACCTCATCGCCCTGCCGAAAATCGTAGGTGCCTCGATCCGGCCGCAGCACCCACCACTTCATGGAATCCTCCGCCTCTACCATGTTGTACTCGCGACCTAGGGTGGCGGCGTAAGCGGCTTCCGAGAGCTGGGAAGGTCGGACGGCCGTGCCGATGAGCAGGCCCGCATTTTCTGCCTCCTGCCGCAGCGATTGAGCGCAGCAAACCGATGCCATTGCTAACGCGAGAATTGTGGACCTCAAAGAATGTTTAGACAACGAACCATCCTTGGAATGTTTTTCGGAATTCAGTGGTCAAGACCCGAGACCTAATACCTAAGACCTTCTGTACTTAGCCCGAGGCAGGAACCTCTGTAAAGGGCATTCGTCACACCGTGCCTGTGATTTTCTGCAGTAATTCTTTCCCACGCCCACGATAAGGCCATGCATCTCGTTGTAAACCTGCGCCAGAGCCGTGCGCTTCCCAGTGCTCATCGGCGACGGAGAATGCGCCGCGCCGCGAAAGCCCGCCGCCAAGGGTTCATCCCGAGTTTCGCCAGAGTCTGCAACAGACCGCGCAACCGGCTCCAGCGCTCGCTCAAACAATTTCCGAATCTCCTCGTATGGGATTTTTTCTGGAAGGATGTCGTGGCGAGCCAAAATGCGACGCGTGTAGGCATCCACCACGAACACCGGATGATTCCCGGCGCAGAGCAGGATGGAATCGGCAGTTTCGGGACCNNCAGATTGAGAAGTTCTTCCCGAAGCTGGTTGGTAGGGCGCGACAGCAATTTCGTCAGAGATCCTCCGTATCGTTGATCCAGAAAAGCGATAAAAATCTTCAGCCTCCTGGTTTTCTGACGAAAATATCCCACCGGACGAATCAGGCGCTCGAGTTCCGGCAGAGGCGTCCGGCGAATCCCCTCTACGCTGAGCAAGCGTGCCGCGCGAAGATTCGCCAGCGCCTTTTCCACATTCGTCCACGCCGTGGTTTGCGTTAGATAGGCCCCCACGATCACCTCAAAGCGCGACTCCGCCGGCCACCAATTCTGCGGTCCCCAGGCACGAAATAACGCGCGGTAGTAGGTTCGAATCTGTCTCTGTTGTGCGTCAGGCGTCAAAGATAGGACTCCCTCACCGCTGAGTGTACGCCGGCTGCAAGCCGGGCGGCAGCCATCGCGTCGCACCTCGCCGAAGCTTACCGAAGTGCATGTACCCCAGCCCGGGATCTGAGTTTTGCTGGAAGAAAAGCGCATCTGGCGCGGGTTCTAAAAGACCACGTGCTATGTGTTTGGAACAGCGGCAGGTCCAAGTACTACGGTAACTGGTACGGTAATCGACTTGCTGTGACAATTTGTGTCAACACGAAGACGCTGCTCTCCTTCCATTGGTGAAAGCGGCGCTTTGTGCAAATGCCGGTCACATCGCCAGGCATCGTTCCACTCGGTGGATAGGAGATCGACGTATGTCTCAACGGCTGGGTGACCTTCTCGTCAAAGAGAAGATCATTACCCCAGAGCAGTTGGAACAAGCGACTAAGGCGCAGAAGGAGCAGAACTGCCGCCTGGGGTCGGCCTTGGTGAAGCTCGGCTTCCTCACGGATGAGGACGTCACCAATTTTCTTTCCCGGCAGTATGGCGTTCCTGCCATCAATCTTTCTTATTTTGAAATTGACCCTGCTGTCGTCAAACTGATTCCGTTTGAAACCGCCAAGCGATACCAGATTCTTCCCCTGAGCCGCGTGGGTGCATCGCTTACCATCGCGATGGTCGATCCCACCAACGTTTTCGCAATGGACGATATCAAGTTCATGA
>PLUJ01000263.1 GCA_003165455.1 Acidobacteriaceae bacterium
ACGAAACCTTCATCGGCGGCAAAGCGCGAAACATGCACGTCAGCGAACGCAAGCGCCGGATCACTGGTACTGGCACCAAAGACAAGACCGCAGTCATGGGTATCTTGGAACGTGGCGGAAAGGTCCGCGCTACCGTTGTCCCTAGCCGTCGTAAAACCGTACTGCAAGAGGAAGTACGCAAGCATGTCACCGCTGGCGCGGCTTTCTACAGTGACGCGCTCATGTCCTATGACGGACTCGCGGCGGATTACGCCCATCAGGTCGTTGACCACGCGACTCAGTATGTAGACGGTCGCGTACACACCAACGGCCTTGAGAACTTCTGGTCGCTGCTCAAGCGCGGCATTTCGGGAACCTACGTATCGGTGGAACCGTTTCATCTTCACCGTTATCTTGACGAACAAATGTTTCGCTTCAACAATCGCAAAGACCTAAACGATGCTGGCCGCTTTGATCTAGCCGTTCGGCAGATTGTCGGCAAGCGCATTACGTTTGCTCAACTGACTGGAAAACCAAATTGAGCAAGGACTACCCAGACACGGGCCGCTCGGCGGCAAGGTCGAGGACGGCGGGCTAAGAAAGAGCCCGCCTTTTTTTCGCCTGCTCTCGCTTTCGCCTCCACGCTTTCTCGCGCTTTTTCAATTCCTCTTTGGACACCGTAAGAATCTTCCGCATGACGGTATCAAATTTTTCTGATTCAGAGGGCTCTTGCGTATTACTTGTCATCACACGGCCTTTCGACGAACGTAGGCGGCCAATCTCGATAGTGTGGATTAAAACCTTGGCCCTTAATCGCAGCCAACGCTGTTTCGAGTTCCTTTTCGTTATCCTCTCTGTCTCCCTTGGGAAGAGGCTGCCAATCAGCCTCCAATTTATCTCGTAGATGGGTTATCGCTGATTCCTCCTTTGCTGCATTCTTGTTTACAACAGAGTTCTCGTAATCCCCTAGAAAATCAAACCAATCTCCCACGTTAAAGGGATGCTTATCAGTTGTAGGCGGAGGGGAGTTTCCTTCGGCGTGATTATCGGACATTTTAAGCGTATCAATCGCACCTGCTTTTAGGATTTTGCCGCCGTCCTTGGCGGTGTTGTGCTGCAAGTCCGCTTTACCAACTTTTTCGGCTTCAACCATTGCACCGCCGCTGCGCGACGTATCGTTTGAACTTGTTACTTTTGGCAATGTCTTTCCTCTGGCATCTAGCCCGATTTGGCCGTTCTCGGTAATGTTCCCATACGAGAAGAGGCCAGGACGAAAAGGAGTAGAACACGGAGGATGTTTAACGATGGCGGCCAGTGAGGTCGGCGGATTTCTCTGAGCGCGAACAACAACCCCATGGGCAATCAAGCCAATAACCACCGTAACGGATGCAACCAGTCCAATCTTGTGCCACATCTTTATCCACGATGGTTTTACATATGGAGTACGTTCATCTATCAAGATAGGACTCACCCTATTGCTTTCATCTTTAGCGAAGAATCCAGACATTATCAACAACGCTCCGATAACGAAGCATAGCAAAGCCCCATAACCCCCGCCGAAATACCAACCGATTCCTGAAATCATGAAATCGGCCCCCCATAAGCAGCGTTCGAGCTTAGACACGAGGAGGACTCCAGATCGAGTTCATGCGAGCATGGTACAGGTTGACCGTGGGCGAGGCAAGTATATTCTTGCCCAAATTAGGGTGGGCTACCCTAATTGGTTATGCGTATAGAGAAACGCAAATTTTACGAAGCGTGGGCCACCCGCCCTGTCGAAGAACCCAGTTCGGAGTCGATGGGGTGGTCCGTCTTATTGCGCGTTTCGTCTGGGTATCTGAAACTGCGGCCCAATGGTCAGCCGTACCATATGTTCTCCGGTACCGGGAAGATAAAGATAGTCCGCCGAAACGCGGATGGAAATATCCAGACCAAAGGTGCGGGCGGGTTTGCCCGGTCCGATGCCACCACCAATGAGAAAGAGCGAATCGTGTCGGGTGAAGCGATAAAAATCCGGAGTTGAGTTGTAGCCCGGACCTGCGGAACGAAACACCATGCCTCCCTTGGCTTCTCCGAAAATGTTCAGCGGGCTTGGGAAACGAAGCTTCAAGCCGTAAAGGAGATCCGAGATGCGAACGCTTAGATTGGTGCCGTTCGTGGACCGGACGCTGCGCGACAACCCAGGTGAGCCGTCGATTTCGAAGCTTCCCAACGCCGTTTGAACGAGGGAGTAACGAAATCCAGGATTAATCTGCACCTGACTGGTTTTGTTGTAGAGGAGTATGTCCGGGAAGACTCCGAACTCTCTAGGCTCGAAGAACGATCCCAGGGCCGACACGAGGCAACTCGGCGACGTGCAGGGACGATGCAAGCGATGAATCTCGACCGATCGTTTTTCGGATTGAGTCAGTTCGTCGTACAGGACCTTTTCCTTCGGGAAGCACGTCAGCTGCTGGTCCTCAATTCTCGGTGTGAATACTACTGAGTAGCTGGAACCGGAATCGGAACCGGTTGGAGTCCATGATGAATAGTCGAGTTCCTTGTTCCAGTTCAAGTGCAGTGTTCCGGCAAGCCGAACCGCGTCCCGGCCGGCATGGATCTTGCCACACGCCGCCGGTGCAAACGAAAACCGGATCAACGCTCCCGGTCTACCCGNNAGCTGCGCTACATGCACCGCAACCCTGTGCAGCGAGGGTTAGTTTTGAAGCCTGAGGACTGGTTCTGGAGCAGCTTCCGACATTATGCCTATGGCGAACGCGGCCCGGTGCTGGTTAATGGGACCCAGAAAGCTGAGCTTCACATCCGCAAAATCTCCTGATCCCATCGGCATCGCGGCCCACCCGTGAGACTGCCACGGGTGGGGCATCCAGTTCTCGCTAGGCTGGGCGAAAAACGTCGGCTGGGCCAGCCCCCTATCTCGGTCTCGGTATCTCGGTCTCGGAATGGATCACATCAGAGCTTTTGCGAATCAAGCTGAAGCACCGATCGAAGGAGCACGTTCACGCCATTGACAACATCCTGTGGCTCGGTGAATTCTTCCGGAGCATGGCTGATTCCCCCGACGCTTGGCACAAATATCATTCCGCTCGGAGCCAAGTGGCTCATGCTTCCGGCATCGTGAGTGGCCCCACTGCGTACCAATTTCGTGGTCAGGCCTAACCGGCTGGCTGAATCTGCAATGACCTTCCGCAAGCGCGGATCGGTCAGAGCCGGGCGGTCGGCACCGATCTGCTGGAAACTGAATTTGGTCCCGCTATCCCGCGCGATCTGATCAGCGTCCTCACGGACCTTATCGAAAACCATCTTGATGCGTCCGTCGTCCAGGTCGCGCAACTCCAGGCCAAGAATTACTTTTCCGGGCACTACGTTGTAGGCACCGGGGATTGCTTGGATCCGGCCGACGGTGCCCACCTGATCGCCCGGGATGCTGGTCACCTCCCGATTCACCGCTTCAATGAATTTCGCCGCCGCCAGCAGGGCGTCGTGCCGCTCGCTCATCGGAGTCGTGCCAGCGTGATTCGCCTTACCCTCGATTGTCACATCCCAGGAGCTTCTTCCGACAATTCCCTCCACGACCCCGATATTTATCTTTTCCCTGCTCAGGCTGCCGCCCTGCTGGATGTGCAACTCGAGGTAGGCAAATATATCTGCGGACTTGCGTCGGGCGTCGGCCAAATGAGCTGGATCACCACCAATGAACGCAATGCCTTCACGAACACTCTTACCGCTGCTCGTACTCTGACTCAGTTCTTCTTCGCGCATTTCGCCCGAGATCGCGCGGCTTCCCTTCAACCCGCCTTCCTCATTCTGGAAAATGAGGACTTCCAGAGGGTGACGCAGTGCGACGTGTCCCTCGTTCAAAGTCTGTGCAACCTCGATTGCGCCGAGGGACCCAACGACTCCATCGTAGCTGCCGCCCTGCGGTACCGAGTCAACATGGGAGCCGATGATCAGCGCCGGCAGGGTAGCATCAGCTCCTGCCAGACGGCCGGATATGTTGCCGGCTGAGTCGACACTCGTGGTAAGCCCCGCGGCGCGCATCAAGCCAATCACGTACTCTCTGCCTTGGCGGTCGGCTTCGCTGTAGGCAACCCGGCTGATACCGCCAGCAGGATCTTTCCCAATCTCGCCCATCGCCTTCAAGTGCGCGATGACCCGGTCGCCATTCACGAGTGGAAGAGACTGTGATTGAAGCGTTGGCGACGAAATCGTTGCCAACGCGAAAAAGAGCAATCCATTGAGACGCCATGCACAGTGGTTCATAGGTAAGCAACCTATCATCCTCGTTTGGGGCCTGTACAGGGCCCATAAACGAGCTTCGAGGAAGTCACCCGGATTGGTACCGAGAAGTCGGCCCGTGTAAATCGATCGCGGAAACTCTTGGATAACGGGCAAACCTTCAATAATCCAAAGTGCCAGCGTTGGCCGGCATTTTATGGCCGAGCTACACTGGAAGAGGCACGGTGCCGCGAGTCGCTCTTTCAAAATGATCTCTTTCTCAAACATCAATAAGCAGCATGGCAAGCAGGTGCTCTTCGTGGATGCTTCGTTTCAGTTGAATCCCGGCGAAAAAGTCGGACTGGTCGGTCCCAATGGGTCGGGCAAGACAACGCTCTTCCGGATGGTGGTAGGCGAGGAAACTCCCGACGAAGGCGCGGTCTCAGTCCCCAGGAAGTTGACGATCGGCTACTTTCGCCATGACGTCGAGGAATGCAGGGGCCCAATTATCCATAAAGGCAACTGTATTAGTTGCGTTTATAGCACTTAATGCGCTAGAATTCCTGTATTCGAGGGCTTTGAACCCACCCACGCAAAGGGTTCGCTAGGGAGGAGAGTAAGCGCATGGTGCAAAGTGGCGAAGCGTCAGCCGTTGGTATTTCTCAGAAAGAGCAACGCGAAATTGAAAACATTTATCTCAAGCTTCGCGAGGCGGAGGCGAAGCTCATCGGACCAGATGGTAAAACAGAGATTCTGCCCAACAACCTTTACTCATTTCTACTTCGGTTGCTTGCCGATCTGCGAGCCGGTAATTCTGTAACCATCTTGCAGAGCAGGCACGAACTTACGACCGTTGAAGCCGGCAAAATCCTAGGTGTCTCTAGGCAGTACCTTATTCAATTGCTGGAGAAAGGAGAAATCCCCTTTCACCTTGTCGGAACGCACCGTCGCATGTATGTGCGCGACGTGCTTGCCTTCAAGTCAAAGCGCGACACAGGACGGCGAAAGACTTTGGATGATTTAGCTAAACAGGAATTTGCAAAAGGGGATTACGGCAAGATCCCTGATGATTTTCACACAGGAAAATGAATATGCGGCGGTGTTGGATGCGTGTGTTCTGGTGCCTATATCGCTCTGTGATCTTCTACTACGATTGGCTGAGGAACCCGCAATGTATCGCCCGGTATGGAGTGAGGAGATTTTAGCGGAAATGGCGAAGGCCATGAAAACGAAGCTTGGCCGATCGACTGCTGAGGTAGCGTGGAGAAAACAGCAGATGAATCATGCATTCCCAGAAGCTGTGATCTCTGTTCCACCCGAACTGGTGAGGGCAGTCGAATGTATTCCAGACGAGGATGATCGTCATGTGTTAGCGGCCGCAATTATGGCGCATGCTGACACGATAGTTACACAAAACATAAAGCACTTCCCCAAAGATTGCCTCGAAAAATTTGGCGTGCTTTGCCAAACAGCAGATGATTTCCTGGTCCATCAATACCATCTGCGTCCACAACTCATCTTCGACAAGCTTGACGATCAGGCTGCGGGAATTTCCAAGGATCGCGCATACGTGATTTCGAGTCTCAAGGCGTCGGCTAGCGAATTCTGCAAGCTGTTGGAGGTGCACACGCTTTGATCGGGCAGAGATTAAGGTTTTCCGGATGTAACGTGGTTAGCTCCTTCGTGTGAAGTGAATCGTCTCGATCCTGAATCATTGACTCCTCTCCATGGCCCGAGGGAAATCCGATCGTCTCTCGAAACCACTTCGCGACGGGAGCCCGCTTTACGGGAAGCTTTTTCCATCCATTTCATCGAGGATTTTTGTTACTTCGTTCAGTTCCGCCAGTTTGCGGCGCCGGAGCCAGGCCACCCCGTACCAGATCACCGGGTATTGCATGAGTACGCAGGCAACCAACAGCGCCACCCAGCTCTTGGGATGAGCCCCCACGTCCTGCCCGATGGTTGCCCAATTCGCAGCGGTAAGTACTGCACAAAAAATAATCCAGCCGAGCGATAGATAGATGGAGATCCGAAGCAGCCGGATTCGAGCCGCTACCCTTTTGTGCCAAAGTTCGACGAAGGCGCGGGTTGACTGCGATTGAGGGCGCCACGTTCCCCGCAAAGCGTTTATCCGAAATCCGGCTGCTACAAGCACTAAGACGCAGACGCCGGTCGACCAGCCTGGTCCCATCCAGGTGGATCGATGCCGCAGGAAGAGGGCGAAAATCAGCATCCCGAGGAACGCAATAACCGACAAGAGATTGCCAAGCACGAAGCGCCGGTCCTGGCGCTTGATCCTTTCCTGGACCTTGCGCTGGAACTCGGCCGGGGGCTCCGCGACGCTGTTCCATTGTTCGCGCCAGGTATCAAGTTCGCGGTCATTCGTTATGTTCTCTTCAGTCATGATCTTTCTCCCAACGCATCCTTCAGAGCTTTCCTGATCCGGGTCAGACGCACGGCCACATTGTTTTCGGTAATGCCCATCACTTCCGCGATTTCCGCGTGTGACAAGCCTTCGAGCGCGAGCACGATCATCTGCCGGTGAGTCACTGGGAGAGACTGAATCGCCGACATTAGCCGCGCCCGCTGATCGGTTCGCGCCACCTGCTCTTCCAGGTGGGGGCGCGGATCAACTGGCTGTTCGGACTCTTCGAGATCTTCGAGCGGCTGATGAGGCGGCCGTCGCCTGCCTACATGGGTAAGGCCGCGATTGTGAGCGATGCGGTACACGAATGTCCTCTCCGAGCAGTCGCCTCGAAAGTGAGCCAAGGCTTGCCAGATGGCGAGCGCGATCTCCTGTACCAGTTCTTCCCTGACGCTGGGCACGGCCTCATAACTGAAGGCCAGGCGCGAGATGGCCGCTCCATATTCACTGAGAATGCGAGCGAACTGTTTTTCCAAAGCCTGGCGGTGTTCGCTCACGGTTGTGGCCACTCTCGCGGATCGATCTGTGACTGAATAGGCATAGTTCATTCGGGCACCCACGTAAAGGCAAAGCGTACGAAGGTCTTCGAAAACAAGATCTTCGAGACAGCTATGGCTTCACGAGAAGGTCGCCCGGCATCGAGTGCGGCTCCGTGGTCCGATATCGAGTCTCGCGATGATAACGGCTGAAAAGCACAGCCACCACCAGTAATGCCAGCGGCGTTAAGAAGCTGGCCTCGGGGCCAACGATCCCGCCGGTGAGCCACCGCGGCCCGCTTAAGGTGGAGTTGAGCAGATGGTGATAAGGCACGATGCCGCTGTCAGGAACTCCGTAGAACATTTGTCCCCAGTCGTAGCCTAAATGGAAGCCGACGGCGCACCAGAGATTCCCGGTCCGGCGCAAAAACAGGCAGAGGAGCATCCCGAACAACACAACCGTGGCTGAGCCTCTCGCAGTTTCATTCGGATTGAAGAAGTGGCCGAAGCCGAACAAGGCGGACAGCACGAACGCCGCCGGCCAGAAGCCGATTCCGGACGCGAGCGTGTATTGGATGTATCCGCGAAACATGAATTCTTCAGCCAGTCCGGCGAGGAGGAATGCGATGCCCCATCCGAGAAGCGAAGATAAAATTGCTGTCCCGTGCAGAGCCAGGCCGGTAATACGGAACCCGTGGAACAGGAACATCGTCAGCAGGGTGCCGCTGATCGCGAGAAAGCCCGAGGAAGAGCCGATCCAGAAATCCCTTCCCAGGGTCTTACGCAGGGGTAAACCATATTCCCTGAACTTGCGATGCTCGAGTCTGCCCATGATCAAGGCAGCGCCGCAGAGAAACAGCAAAGTGATGGCTTCGGACTCGCCCAGCACAAGCGGCGTGACGGTAATGTGGCTTGCGTTCCTGTATTTCTCCAGAAAGCCTTGAGGGCCGCCTGTTTTGATGAGAACGAAGCCTCCAAACAGAACGGCAAATAAGGCGAGGAACATGAGCAGCCGCCAGCCCGCGCGCAGACCGTTGCGTCCGAAAAAAATTGACCTCAACCCGAATGTGAGACGAGGACTTGGCGGAAAAGCTTCAGTCGATAATACGGGCAAATTTTCAGCGGCTTTGAGTCGATTTGCAATGGTCATTTCTTCGCTCCTGGATCAGGAATGGTTGGGCCATCCAAGAAATCGAAGGCGCCAGAACTGAAATCCGAGGTTCGGATTTTGCGCTTCGCGTTCTCAGCTGTCCCTATCTAGGTAGTCTCAGATAGGCGGAAAACCTTACAAATCGGAAGTGGCACTGAATGGAAAGTTTACGATTACCAGAGGGAGGTGGAGAGGTTGGGGCGGAAGTAAGAATTGTTCACAAACCCGATCTGAATGAAGCTGCGCACACAAATCGCCCAGTAGGTCGCAAGAAGTTTGAGAGGATCGTCCAAACCCAGTTTTAAGCCAAGTCATGCGACTACCGATCGTTTACGCGACGATAATCCGGCTAGCTCTTATCTTCCTCTGCTCTGACCTTTTTGCCCGAAGTAAAAGCCAAGCAGGTCTTGTGAAAAACTCTTTTTGTCAACGAGGGGAACGCCTCAAGCGCTGAAGCGCGGGTGATTCTACTGAACTTAACGGCACGAGTGAACTCATGCCCTTCCAAAGCGCTCGTGGCCTTCCCGAACACGGCCTGAAACGGGGTTTCAGCACTCTGCCAAGGTGCTTTTCTTGAGAAAGGCTCACTCTTCAATTACTACTATTTTGACGCGCCGGCCAACGCGGAGAGCGAATTTGAAGGGCAGTTCCGGGATAGCGAGATGGTGGGTGGTATGCCTGGAGTTATTGAGCTTGACCGCGTCCTGCTTAATTTTTCGGGTGGCGTCGCCGCCGGACTCGGCGAGACCGCATTCGACTAAGAGTCGGCCCATGGGGACTTGAAGTTCGGGCTGAAAAGTGGCGCCGGGCATGATGCTTTCAAGCCTGATTCGGACTTCCTCCACTTGTTCGGGCAACTCATCTTTTTGAAATTGCCGGGCCCAATCCGCGGCGGCTTTTTCGGCGGCTTCTGACGAATGAAAATCGGCGACGATCCGGTGGGCAAGCTGTTTCTTGGCTTGCATGGGATGGGATTCGCGCTTCATGGTTTCGATCTCGGCGAGCTGTGTATCCGTGAGCAATTCGTAGTATCGCCACATCATCTCGTCAGAGATGCTCATGATTTTGCCGTACATTTCAAGGGGCGGCTCGTGAATTCCGATGGCGTTGCCGAGCGACTTTGACATTTTCTGCACGCCATCGAGGCCCTCGAGGATGGGCGTGGTGAGCACGACTTGCGATTCCTGGCCGTAGGCGCGCTGCAATTCGCGACCGACGAGGAGATTGAATTTCTGGTCGGTGCCGCCGAGTTCGACATCGGCTTCGAGAGCAACGGAGTCATAGCCCTGGACGAGTGGGTACAGCAACTCGTGCACCGAGATTGGCTTCTCGTCTTGAAAGCGTTTGTGAAAGTCTTCGCGTTCGAGGAGTTGCGAGACAGTGTATTTCGCCATGAGGCGCACGAAATCGTCGGCGGAAAACTGGCCCATCCAGCGGCGATTGAAGTCGATGACGGTGGTCTTGGGATCGAGAATTTTGAAGACCTGCGTCTTGTAGGTCTCGGCATTTTGTTCGATCTGTTCGCGGGTGAGGGGCGGGCGAGTGACGGAGCGTCCGGTGGGATCGCCGATCATTCCGGTAAAGTCGCCGATCAGAAAGATGGCGGTGTGGCCGAGATCCTGAAAATGCTTTAGCTTGCGCAGGACTACCGTGTGGCCGAGATGCAGGTCGGGAGCGGTTGGATCCATGCCAAGCTTTACGCGCAGCGGCTTGCCGGTGGCACGGGATTTTTCAAGTTTGGCCCGGAGGTCGGACTCGCGAACAATTTCCGCGGACCCTTTCTTGAGATAGGTGAGTTGTTCGTCAACAGGTGCGAAGGTTGGCATGGGAAAGGACATTATAAGGATAAGGAGGGAAATCCGTATGGGGTCGCTGGTTCGTGCGAGGGATGAACCGGATCACTTCTCGACTATTCGGGCTTTATCGACTAGCGGCATTCGGAAGCTGACTTCTAATCCAGTTAGTGACGCGGGCTTCCAGCATGTCGAGTGGCAAGCTTCCTCCGCTGAGGATTTCATCATGGAAGGCTCTGAGGTCGAAGCGGGAACCAAGCTGCTGCTGAGCGCGATTGCGGAGATCGAGAATCTTAAGCTTGCCGATCTGGTAGCTGAGGCCCTGAGCCGGCCATGCAATATACCGGTTAATCTCAGCCTGGATCGTAGGCTCGTCTCCGGCGCCGCTTTCGCGGAAGTAGGCGACCGCCTGTTCGCGGGTCCAACCTTCGGAGTGAATTCCGGTATCGACGACGAGGCGGACGGCACGCATCAATTCCAAATTGAGGCGTCCATAGTCTGAAGCGGGATCCTGGAAAAATCCGATTTCCTTGCCGAGCGCCTCCGCATAGACTGCCCAACCTTCGGCATATGCATTGTTGATGACGTGAAGGCGAAACTCTGGCAGGCCGGTAAGCCGCTGCTGGATGGAGATCTGAAGGTGGTGGCCGGGAATCCCTTCATGGTAGGCCTGGGTCTCGTCGCTCAGCAGTTTTCGATGGGCATAGGTGGAGGTAGCAACGACGACGCGAGCTGGCCTGGTTCCATCCGGGGTGCCGAAAATGTAGTGAGTGGGATTGTTGGGTTGGGAGGCAGGCGCAGCTTCGACGGTCAGCGGAGTTTTCGGGAAGACTCCGAAGAGTTCAGGCAGGCGTGGCTGCATCTGGCCAACGTAGCGGCGGAAATCGTCGACGATCTGATCCGGAGATTTCGGCACGTATTTGGGATCGTTATTGAGCCCTGTACGAAAGCTGCTCAGGTCTTTGTAGCCTGCTTTGAGAGCAAGAGCGTTGAGCAGACCGTTAATTCGTTCGACCTCTCGAAGCCCGAGCGCGTGAATCTCCGCGGGCGCCATATCGGTGGTGGTTTGCTCTCGAATTGCCTGCTGGTAGAGTCGAGCACCGTCTGGCAAGCTGTTCAATCCGATTGTGGTCCGGCCGTGGGGAGCATAGTCCTTGGCGATGAAATCCGCGAAGTATCGATAGGCGGGGAGCACCTCGGAATTCACAGCCTGCTCGATCTTTTCGGTCAAGCGCTTCTGGGCTTCATCAGGAACGGAGGCGGGGAAATTTTTGGTCGGGGCCAGGAAAGGATCTTCGGCAATCGTTCCTTCGCATTGAGCTGGTATTTGCTCGAGCAGAATCCGGGCGGGCATCAATCCGTCTTTTTCTCCCTGGCGCAGTACTTCGATTGTTTGCTCGAAAGCACGGGGGATTTGGTGGAGACGAGCAATGTAATCTTCGTAATGCTGCACGGTATCAAGCGGCACGGAGTTGGGAAGATCGGCGAGGCTGTTGTGGATGCCCTGCATTTGTGAGATGGGCATCTCATAATCCTTCAGCGCGGAGTCGGCAATACGATTATCGAGAACGTGAAGCAGGAGATCGTGGGAGAGGCGATCCTGCTCGGAAAATCCCCCCGTAGAAATGGCTGCGAGCTTCGCACGATACGTGCGATCGGCGGCGTTTTGCTTCGTGCTGGCTGCGAGCGAGTAGTCGTCGAGCAATGCGTTATCCCGGTAGTCTCCCCGGGCGGTTTCGCTTTCCGGAGAAGATTTCATGTCATCTTCGAACTGCTCGCTGAACAGAGTGTTCTGAGTGGCAAGACGAGCTGCGACGGAGTCGGTGGAGGGGGATGAAAGGTGAGCGTCCGGGAGATGCACGTTCAGGCCTTTCGCAACTGCTGGGCCGGATGCGATCTGCAGGCACAGGCAGGCCAGGCCGAAGACCGAAAGCGATTTCGCCATATAGGTACCTTTCATTTGCCAGGTAGTCGCGCTAGATGTGCGGCCCGATGGTTCGATTGAGCAATGCGGCGAAGGCGCGCCAGGCGGGGGTCATTCCGACGGGAACAGCGAGGGCGACGGAGGCGAAGACAAGCGGAGCGGCCCACAGGGTGGAGCGGTGGATGCGTCGGATGGTGATGAGTTCATAGATAACGAGAAGAAGAATGAGGAGGCCGACGCCGGTCACGGCGCCAGCGGCGGGCGGAAGTCCGATGCGGGCCCATGGAAAGCGGCCGAAGGCGGCGCCGACCAGACCCATGGTCGCAATCAGGATGAGGCGCTTGTGCGCGTCAGGTCTGCGGCGGGCGCGCCAAGAAGCGTAGATGACGATGGCGAAGGCGACGATGCCGATGAGCGGGATGGCAGCGGAAACGGAGGGATCGAGCGGGCCGATCATCACTCCACGATGAAGTGCGTCGATAGCAGCGATGACGCCGAGCACGATCATGATCGGCGGCAGGCAGAACGCAACGGTGCCGAAGGAACGATGCCATTTGACGCGGCGAGCGGAGATGAGGGCAGCCTGTACGATGAATAGCAGCATCCAGAGAGTGAAGACCGCACCATGAACGTGAAGAATGGGGCTGGGAAGCGGCGCACGCAACAGGCCGGCCTGGAAGTACGTTGGCGAGAAGCCGATGAAGACGCAGATAGAGAGCAAGATCGCCATGCCGCTGTAGAAGATTCGTTCGGCGGTTCGATTGACAGGTCTGTAGTGGGTCTGTTGGCCTGATGCAAGTACGAAGACGGCGTCTGTTGCCATGTTCTTCTCCGGTTGCAGGGTTTGAGTGTTCGGGACCGCCCGGGACGGATTTATGTGAATTCGAAGAAGATACACCCGGTGGGACATTTCACAAAGATCTTTCGAAACAACAAGCTGCTGAGGCTTGCTGCGCCGTTGAAGGGGTTTGATATGAGGAATCCGCGAGCGGTGTGCGCGTGTGCGGCAACTTCGGGCAAAATGTTCGGGCAGCGCGGGGGCTTAAATGGGCTGGAGGGTTTTCTCTTTCTCCATGCGGCGGGCGTAGACCTGCTGAGCGGCGCGTAACGCTGCGCCATAGTTAAGATCTTTTGAGTTAGGGGCGACGCGGGCGAGAACATGCTCGAGCGCGCCCAGGATGCCGATGGTATCGAGATAATCGTAGTAACCGATGTGAGCGATGCGGAAGAGCTGGCCTTTCATCTCTCCCTGGCCGTTGGCGACGACGGCGTCGAAGGATTCGCGGAATTCCTTGACGATTTTTCCGGAGTCGATTCCGTTGGGCGAGCAGATGGCGGTGAGTGCGGCGGCGGGGGGCGATGCGTAGAGCTTTAGGCCGAGAGATTGCGCGCCGGCGCGAGTCATCTCGGCGCAGAGTTCGGCGTTATCGATAAGAGCTTCGCGTCCCTTGGCCAAATCGCCGTCGCCCATTTCGCGAATAAAATCCAGCGCGGCACCGAGGGCGGCGAATAGGGAAGTGGCGGGAGTGTAGGAGGATTCGCCTTTGGCCGCGGACTTGCGCTCTTTGCGCAGATCGAAATAATAGCGGGGAGAAGTGGTTGCGTCCATGCGCTTCCAGGCGCGATCGCTGACGGCGCAGTAGGCGAGTCCGGGTGGCATCATGAGAGCTTTTTGCGAGCCGCCGATGATGAGGTCGACTCCCCAGCCATCGACATCGAGATGAGTGGTGCCGAGTCCGGTGATGGCGTCGACGACGAGGAGAGTGTCGTTATCATTATTATTACGACTGCTGGTGGAATTGGCGCGCACGAGTTGAGCAATGCCACGGACATCGTGGCGCGAACCGGTGGAGCTCTCGGTGGCTTGCAGGAACACGGCGCGAAGGTCGGGGGTGAGTTTGGCGCGAACATCGTCGAGCGAAAAAGTTGTGCCGTAAGGCGCGGAGAGTACGTCGACGTTGCAACCGAAGGCTTTGGCCAGGCCGGTCCAGCGTTCGCCGAATTTTCCGGCGGTGAGGACGAGGACTTTATCGCCGGGGGAGGTGAGGTTGGAGACGGAGGCCTCCATGACGCCGGTGCCGGAGGAAGCTAGAACCAGAACGTCATTTTTGGTGCCGATGAATTGCTTCATGTCGCTCAGAACCCGGGTAAACAGGGCACGGAAGTGNNCGTCATTTTTGGTGCCGATGAAATCTTTCATGTCGGCGAGGACGCGCTGGAAAAGGGCGCGAAAATCGGCGGTGCGGTGATGGGCGGTGAACGATGCCATGGCGGTTTGCGCCGCGGGCAGCAGAGGCGTGGGTCCGGGAGTGAAGAGACGATTCTTGCGGAGCATAATTAAGGAGTCCTCTTGAAAATGGGGATGATGGTTCAGTTTACTGGAAGAGCGGTTTCTGTGCGGTGACTGTTACCACGGGCTAACCTATAATCCCCAAATGAGCCTGATCGACCAAATCCAGCAGGATATTACCGCGGCCATGAAGGCGCGCGAGGAGCA
>PLUJ01000287.1 GCA_003165455.1 Acidobacteriaceae bacterium
CATGATCGGCCTGATAGCGGCGCATAGCGTCTTCACTGGCCTGGTTCCAGGTTCCAGCCGCTTCGCCACTTAAGTAGTGTTCGCGGATCAGCGCTTCCTGAATCGCCTGCGCCCGCTCGGGATCGATCTTCTGTTGTCCCCGCGCGGTTGTCTTCTTACTACTCCTTCGCGAACTCGCGCGTTTCGTTTTGCTGTTGCGAGCTACCGTGGCGGTATTCGACTTGGGATNNTCGCCTTTGAGGATGGGTTGGATCGTGACGCTGTCGCGCTTGTCTTTGCGGGCTGCTTCGGGCTGGCAGCCTTCACGCTTGTCTTCTGACTGGAATCAGCACTGCTGGCATCGGTGGTCTGCGCGATTGCCTTGCCCGGCGAAATGTAGACGCACACCGCCGCCAGAACGCAGATTGCGCCCAACCAACCTCTAACGGTTTTCGCGCGACGCTTTTGTTCCAACGGCAACTCCCTCAAGTCTTTACTCTTACAAGACAACCGGGCCAGATAACCGGGCCAACTGGCGAGTGCAATAAAACAAAAGCCCAGCGGAAACTGGCATTGTAATCATCCTCTCTTGCGAGAGGCAATGCCAGTTCCCGTTGGGCTTAGACCAGGTTACGGAAGTGTCCCAGCCAGGAAGACGGTTCCATCCTGGCGTGACGAACCTCGCGGGCGCACCAGGAAAACCACGTCCTGACCGCTCTTCAGGCTCGATTCCACCTTGGCGAAATCGTCTTCGCTGTTTACCGGTTGTTTATTGATCTCCAGGACAACGTCGCCGCGGCCCAAACCGATGTCCTCGGCAAACGACCCCACTTTTACGTCCTGCACGATGACGCCCTTGCCTGCCGTGATGTCAAGCCGCTCGGCCATCTCCGGAGTCAGGCTGCGAACCGTGGCGCCGAACTTGCTCTGCTTGGGCGTGCTCTCATCGCCGTTTTCCTGGTCTTCACCCAGGCGTGCGGCAAAGAGCTTGGCGCGGTCGGCAACCGCGACCGTGGTCTCCTGCTTCTTGCCGTTGCGGACGAATCCCAGCTTGGCCTTCGATCCCGGCTTGCGGCTGGCGATCTCGCCGACCAGTTCATCCCCATTTTTTACATCTCGGCCATCCACGTTGGTGATGGTGTCGCCCACCTTCAATCCCGCCTGATCGGCGGGGCTGCCCGCTACCACGGCAGAAATGGTGACACCAGAATTCACGCCGTAAACCCGGGCAATAGCCGGCGCGGGCTGCGGACTGAACTCGATTCCGATCGAGCCCCGCGACACCCGATGCTCGGGTCCAATGAGTTGGTTGTAGACCTGCACCACGGTGTTCGAAGGCAGCGAGAAGCCCACGCCCGCGTAGGCGTTGGTCTCGCTCAAGATGGCGGTGTTGATGCCGATGACTTCGCCGTCCATATTAACCAGCGGTCCGCCCGAATTTCCCGGGTTAATCGCGGCATCGGTCTGAATAAAGGTCTGGAACTGCCGCCCCGGCACAATGTCGCGACCCTTCGCGGAAACAATACCCGCCGTCACAGTACCAACCTGCCCGAACGGGCTGCCGATGGCCAGCACCCAGTCGCCCACCTGCATGCTGTCCGAGTTGCCAAGCTTCGCGGACGGCACAGACCGGTCCATATCAATTTTAATCACCGCCAGATCGGTCTCCTGATCTTCCCCGACAACCTTGGCGTCATGCTGGATACCCGGGGGATCGTCCTGCAGTCGCACGCGAATGCGGTCAGCTTTATCCACCACATGGCGGTTGGTCACGATGTAACCCTTGGGATCGACCACTACGCCAGAACCCAGCGAGCGTTCGCGGATGCCGGCATCGCCGTTAGGACCGCCCTGGCCTTGACCACCACCCTGTCCGCCGAAGAACCGGTTGAAAAAATCGTCCATTCCGCCATTGCCGCCATTTTCGTCATCGTCAGGGCCCTGCTGGCCGCGACGACGATGCGGATTCTTGATGGTCGACTCGGTATTGATGTTGACCACGCTCGGGCCCAACTGCTTCGCGATCTGCGAAAAAGTATTCGATAACAGCTTGGGCGAGGGCACCGTCAAGGGCGTAGCGTCGGAGGACTTTTGTCCTTCCTTACCCTTCACACCGTAGGAAACAACCGTGCCAATGAGAATCCCCAACGCCAGGGTAGCCGCGATGCTAAACGAATAGACCCACCCGTGGGTTTTTATGCGCAGCCAGAATACCCGCGAATCCATATGCTTGCTTTCCTCCAGGAACTCTACGACCGTCCCATTATACCTGCTGCCAAGTGGTCACCCACAGCGATCAGCGACCTGTTTTACCCGCGATTCGGCTAATGATCACAGAAAAGTGTGCGAACACAACATACCTAAAACCGTTAGACGCATAAAGTAGCTCTGCCGTTCTGAAAAAAGAGAGAAAGCCTAAAGAATGGGGCAATTGCCAGTGGGTAAATCAGGCAGATACGAATTTCAACCAAAACAACCTTAGCTCTGGCGCGACCTTCGCACCAGGAAGTCGCTGGAGTATGCAGTCTCATCGATATGGCGTGGTGATCCGGTAAAGTGAGGCCGCATCCCAAGAATCGGGAACTGCTCGCAAGAATAGTCCGAAATATATGATCGTAGGTGAATTTCGGCTATGATTGGACCGCTCTAGCCCTGATCTTTAACCAGCGCGTATGAAGAAGAGGCGTACTTTATCGGAACTGTACATCGACAAACTAGAAGACCTTTCTGGAGGGAAGCCCAATCTGATCAGCAACAAAGCGCTACGCGAAGCTCTCAAATGGGATGAGCTTAAGTACAGACGAATTCGTTCAGAGCTGTGGTCCCAGGGGAAAATTATTCGCGGAAGGGGCTACGGCGGCAGTGTAGGGCTCACTAGTCGAGGAGATGCCGAGGCTCTAAATGTCTTTGTTTCCTATTCTCATGTGGATGAACACGCCAAGAACGATCTTCTTAAACACTTGGAACCTCTTCGACGGTTAGAGATCATTAAAGCGTGGAATGATCGCATGCTCAAACCAGGGGAAGAATGGGGAAGGAAGATTTCAGACAATCTTGAGAAAGCCGATATCATTCTATTGCTGGTCAGCATCGACTTCATAAATTCCCCGTACTGCTATGACATCGAGCTTGATCGGGCAATTGAGCGGCACACTGATGGGGAGTGTTCCGTTATTCCGGTTATTCTGCGCAGTTGCATGTGGAAGTCAACACCTTTTGGAACAATTCAAGCTGTCCCTAAAGATGGCAGGCCTGTGAGCCTTTGGCCGGATCGCGACGAAGCTTTTGTGAACGTTGTGGAAGGAATCAAACAGGTAGCCGAAGAACTATTGAATTCGCGGTAGGACTCCAATACCGGAGGTCTTCTAGTGCGTTATAGCCTCTTAGTTTTATTCGTCTTCACAGTTGCGAGTGCCGCGAGTTCCCAGACCCCAGCTACCCAGCGAGCAAATACAGCCCACAATACACCTAACGTTAGTAAAGAGTCTGCTAGTGAAGTTGCCGACAAATTTCTGGGTGGAGCGAAAATTATAGAACTGCCTGAAGGAAAGAAAGCGGTGACCCAGACCATGTGGCCGATTCGGTTCCGAATCAGCTTTTCTACTCCAGTTTTTAACCGCTATACCACGGTATTCGAAGGGCTTTTCGATACTGACGTTTCGGGTGTGGAAGGATATAAGCGAATTGTAGACATTGAAGGAAGAAATGAAGCGGGAACGACTCTTACTACACGGTTCATGCTTATTCTCTATCAAGACCAGACTGACAAGAGTTGGAGAGTGATAACGTTTGCCAAGTCCCAAGACGTTGATCACGCCGTTGGCTACTTCCGACAGATAACTGATCAAGACAAAGAAAATGTAGGATATAACTACTACATTTTGGGACTCTCCCTCATAGATGCGGGAAAACTGAGTGAGGCACGGGAAACATTCAAGAAGTCGCTTTCTTTTGCTGAAACTGAAGATTCATCCAAAATACTCAGCGTTCCGAAGGACGAAGTACTTGATTATCTGACTGCGCTACATTCGATAACCAGTGAGTGACGGAAATTCATCGGCAGCCTTCGACACGCTGTGCAAACATCTGCCGTCGCTTTCCTTTAATTCCTTTCCAGCGATAATGCTCGGGAAAAGTCTAGATCGCATAGTTGAAGTAGCGGCTTTCCCCGAAATCATAGAGCTGAATGGCAGAACCGGATACTGTCCCCTGGAAATGAGTTCCCGTTCCATAATCAAAACCGTTGAATTGATTCCCGATCACATTCAACTGGACGTGACTATTCCGACTATAGTCGAAGAGACCCAGCGAGAATTCCGAGCCTGAACCTGAGATGTAGCCGCGAGTTTCGTAGTCATAAACTTGTACGGTCCCTACTTGACCTAATGGAATGGACCCA
>PLUJ01000008.1 GCA_003165455.1 Acidobacteriaceae bacterium
GTCCCTGTCCACCCTGTGCGCAGGGTCGAATGAGCGCTCGTTGCGGTGAAAAAATTCGCCTGATTCGACGGTCGGCAAAAACTCCTTGATGGCGGTAGACGCTCTTTCCAAAGTCTGCACAAGCGCGGGAATGCCTCCGTTGGGATCTGCGTGTGGGAGGGGCTTCACGAGTCCGGAGTAAATCTGGACCTGATCCGGGGCTACAAGGACGAGGATAGGTGCCCCGCCGTGATTCCAGAATGTGCGATGGAGCCTTGCGACTTCTGCGGGCTCAATTCGTTGCACCTGCTTGAAATAAACGAGAGGAGTATTCGCGGTGCAGAGAGCCCCGTCTAGCTCAAGCAGATCGAAGGCACGCCGCAACACATGACCCTGCGAGGCAGTCATCCCCGGTGCGTTGAGTTCTGCCTTCGTAGCGAAGAAATCCTTCGGGCCAGCGGAGGCTATGCCGAATTCGCTTCGCCAAGCGTGGTTCGCTGAAATGCTCATGACCACCGTGCCGGGGAGAAAATCGGCAGGGAGTGCCAGGCGGTAAATGGCTGTGCCTGAAGGATATATCTCATAGTGCTCGCGCCGATCCCCACCTCAAATAAACTTTCGCCTTTTGTTCGCCTTCCAACATTGAAAACCATTCGACAGCAAAATGTCAAACCGATTTGCCCTCGTACCGGGTTTCAAAGCCGAGGTCCTTCAAATGGCGATGGCTTGATGTGAATTCGTCGAGTCGTTGGGAGCAACACCGGCCGCATCGAGGACAAGCGGGCGGGCGGGCAACTCCTTTCCCTCAACGACTGCAGTCCATTTCGGCATGCGTCGAGTGGCCTTGAATGTCTTGGCGGCCTGGACAATGTCCTTTTTCGTCAGGGCCGCTATCTTCGGATTCGCCATGGACTACCCTCCTGCCAGCGAGGAAATCATATACCAATAATTACAATTATAATTATCGGTCGGCAAGCAACGATTCTATCCTCACGCCTCTGCTTTTTCGACGGCGCCAAGGCCGACGAATTCAACCTCGGCCGGAAGACCTTTTAATAGATTTACCGTGGACAGGCTGACCGTGGTCACTCGCTCAATCAAGCGGACGATGAATTGCTCGTCGGTGAGATCGTTAGGATCGAAGGTAATTCCCGTGTGCGGGTCCGTTTCACAGTGATATTGATCTACAACCCACTCCAAGGCTGAGCGCGTACCGAGCAAATACCCAAACGCCTCAGAAGGAACGCCCGCAAGTGTCAAGGAGCCGTTGACCTTGTCGTGAAGCTAATCACGATGATGAGAACGCTCATGTAAACCTTTTGCAAGTTGAATGCGCCTCTGGCAGCACTTTGATNNCATCGATGCGCGCAATTATAGCCCGTACGCCTCCACAGAATGCCTACCAATTCTGGACGGTTGGTCGACAACCCTTCCTTGATATAGGGTTAGGGAAGAGCAGCCCGCGACTCGGTTGGAATCCGGAGGACATCCTATGATCCGTTGCGAAACAGGTGAGCCAACGGACGACTGCCGCGCCTGCGGCCAGGCAAAACGGCAACAGTCGCGCGTTTATTGACGAACTCGGTGTCTAGGATACTTGGAAAAGTCAACTCGCTATGACTGGATTCCCGGCTTTTGATCGCTTTGCTTTCGCCTATGCCCTGCTTCGAAACCGGACTGCACATGTGCCTTTCAGAGAAAAGCTAGGATAATGACCCGTTTTCACTTAAGCAGTCCATTCTCTGCAGTCCGGTTTGCAGACGAAATATCGCGAAAAATGGGCATCTTTCGCGCATTTCGAGGGAAAGGATGGCGGAATTTCTCTGCAGTTAAGACTGTGTGGCGGAGAGGGAGGGATTCGNNACCACTCGGCCACCTCTCCGCGGCAGTTTCAATTTTACATGCAGCCTTTTGTCTGTCGAGCGGCAAAGTATGTGACGCCACCTGCGGCGGGGTGCTTCCCAGTTGCATCTAAGATCAGTGACTTTTTCGAGTATCCGCCGCGCCCTGGGAAATACCTACCGTGATGTACTTAAGAACGAGACTTTGCAGGCGGCTGCGGCCCTGTCCTATTACACGCTTTTCGGTGCATTTCCGGGCCTGATCTTGCTATCTGCGGTAATGGCCCACCTTCCCTTACGAGACTTCTTCCAGGACTCGTTATTTGCCCTTGGACGGGTTGCGCCTCCCGGAACAATACCGATGGTACAGTCGGCTCTCCAGGATATTTCGGCAAAGAGGCCTGGTGCATGGCTGTCGCTAGGAACGTTAGGAACTCTGTGGGTTGTGTCCTCCGCCTTCGACGAACTGATCGAAGCCTTGGACGCGGCGTATGACGTGGAGGACTCGCGGCCGTTCTGGAAGACCCGTATTCTTGCCGTGGCTCTGGCGGGTCTGACCGGGATTTTTCTGCTGTGTGGAATTGCGACCATGATTGTTGGTCCCCGGGCCGGTCAGTGGATTGCCGCAAAGCTCTCACTGTCGCACGCATTTGTTGTAGTTTGGCCCTCGCTTCATTGGGTATTGGCTTTTCTGTTCGCCATGCTCACCGTGGAAGCGATTTACTTTATCGCGCCCCAAGTGAAACAACGGTTCTTGTGGACCTTGCCGGGCGCTGTTTTGTCGGTACTCTGCTGGATAGGCTTGACTCACTTGCTGGGCATCTACTTTCACTATTTCGCAAATTACAACCGTACTTACGGAACCTTGGGTGGCGTGATGGCTTTAATGACTTGGCTTTACTGGGCGTACTTTATTTTGCTGGTGGGTTGTGAATTGAACGCAGAACTGGCTAAAGAGCGGAACGCGTCACAGGTCTCAACGGCCCAGCCGCTAGGAAATCGGCGAAACATCGGTCGAGCCGCGTGAAGAATTATCGCGCCTTCATCAAAATTTCGTGTGGAACTTTCCGTCGACTGACACTCCCCCAACTTCGTCACGAGTAACGCTGACCGACCATCGATTATTGATCCGATAGTCCCCCTCGACGATCTCGGTACCAGGCTGCGAAAGATCCGTGGAAAATGTAAATAGGAAGTTCTTGGTTACCCGCTGCTGAACCGCGACTCGGGCCGAAGGATTTTGATTTCCCCCAAGCAACGGATCGATTTGCAGACTGGAAATGCCCGCCAGGTGCTGAATGCCGCCGGTGACCTGGCTTGCAGCCTGCGAAGCGAGAATGGAATCCGTGCTCGTGCCGGCGGCGCTCGCCTCCGAGGCAGTCTGGCCATTCGCGATCAAACTGATGACGTCCGCAGTGGAAAGAGAAGGATCGGAAGTGTAGGAAGTGGTGAGCCGGTCGAATGGTCCGCGGAGGCCAATAGTCAGGTTGTATTGCTCAACCGTGGTGGTAACTGCGACGTTAAGCGTAGGCTCAGTTTGAATGGGATTATCGAAGGTAATAATTCCACGTTGAAGTTGATAGCGGACATTGCGATAGAAAAGCTCGCCCGAGGTCAGATCGGTCCTTCCAACAATCACCGGGTTTGCGGCTGTGCCGACTACCTGAAGATTCACATCGCCTTCCACGCTGATCTGGGAACTTGTCGCACTGAGATTACTCTTCGATTGCAGGCCGACTGCGAGCTTGATGTTATCGAGCGGACCGGGTGCGCTGGGAACCGTGGTGCCGCCAAACTGATCGCTGAATTTGGAGAGGTCGAAGTCGGGCGTGAACGAAAGCGAATCGATCAGCACCCGCCCGTTCAAGATGGAAGAATCTTTGGTGCCGCTCAGAATTAGGTTGCCATCGAGCAGCGCACGCACGCCCTCTGGATACCGTAGTCGTACCGACTTGCTTTGCAGCGTGATGTTGAATTGCAAGTCGGGACGGTATGAGATCGATCCTCCCGCCGAAACTTCTCCTCCGCCTACTTCTCCTGTGAGCCCTGACAATTGCAGGCTGTTATCAATGATCTTAAGATTCCCATTTAGTTTTTGGACGCTTAAAGGCGAATCCTGCGTGGAGATGGCGACATCCTGAAAGCGAAGTTGTCCCTGTACTGCTGGATTGGTTGACGTGCCAGACGCATGCACCTCGAGCGCAACCGTCCCTGAACTCTGCACGTCAGGATCGAATATCTTGACGATGCGCACATCCACTGAGCCCTGAGCCGTGAGGCGTGGGGATGAAGACCCGTTGAGCGGGAATGTCCCTTGTACTCGAAGCGACGTGTCAGTGCCTCGGATTTCGGCGGGCTGCAAAGTGATCACTGAATTGACCAGATCAGCCCGAATCGGGCTTGCAGCTCCGACTTCGAGTGACTGGTAGCTCGCCTTTAGCGTGGGAATTGTAAGGTGCGCCTCGATACGAGACGTGTCTTTCAAGGGACCCTTTATAGTCGCGTGCAATTCGGTCTCACCCTGAAAGCCTTGTGGGGGGTTGGGTAAATACATTGCCAGCAAGGGCTCAAGTTTCACGTCGTTGGTATCAATTGAAGCTTCGGCATCGTAATCGCTGCTGAGTGCGACGCTCGCTTTTGAATGAATCTTGGCTTCTCCGACTTGGGAATCCAGAGTAAGGTTCGCGCGTTTATCCGAGACATGAAGCTCGGCCTTCATTTCAGAGGCAGATTTGCCGCGGACCTGAAGTTGAGGAATTTCCAGCGAAGCCTCAAGCTGAGGATTATCCAAAGTGCCCTGTCCGTTCGCCGATAGCGTTAGTGTGCCGTCGATTCCAAGATTCCTGGCTTGCACCGTCTTCAGCTTTTGCAAAATCACAGACGGAGCGTTTAGATGAACCGTGTACGCCTTTGTTTTCGGCGTGTAGGCAAGCGTTCCACTCGCGGCACCCGCGGGCAAGTTCACGTTGAGCACAGACATTAATGAAGATCTGTCCGCTTGAAAAGTCGCGGCGAGCCGCTGAACGGGCTCCCCATAAACCTGCGCGTCATCGATTCGTGCTGAGCCGATTCCTGCCGGGTTCAACTCGGATCCTTGAACAGAAATGTCCGCTGACAAGTCTCCGGAGATTGGATAGTGAACGTTGGCGAGCCTTTGCAAATCTGCGATCCGCATCTTTTGAACGGAAAACGTTGCGGTGACTGGATTGGAAGGAAGATAGGACCAATTTATTAATACAGCATGTGCCGTCAGAGAAGCTTTGCCCTTGTCCGCACTTACCAGCATCGCGTTGTTTACTGAGACCTGCGAAGGGCCTGCACGGAATCCGGCCTGAAGCGTTCGCCACTCGCTGCCCTGCACCTGCAAGTGATTCGCACTGAATTGGCCGCTGACTTGTGGGCTATGCATCGTTCCTTGCACTTGGCCCTTCACAGATGCGCTTCCGGCGATTGCCAGCGATGACGCCTGCTTGCTGCCCAGAGCCGATAGTATCTCTGCCAAGTGGTGTAGATCGTTGGAATTTGCCTGAAGCTGAAGATTTGAATGGTTGCTGAGTTCGCCTCGCACTACCAGCGTGGCGGAAGGAATCTGCAGGGAGGTATCTCGAAATGTCACGACGTTTTTTGGACCATCGTAGGAAGCGTGAATCGCACCGGTGACGGGCAGGACTGTTGAAGATTTCCGTTGGGCCTGTTGCGCCGAGGAACGAAGAAGCAAATCTATCCGCCCCAGAACATGGTTGAAGCTGCCGCTCCATGATGCGTCAACGGTACCGTCCAGCCTTCCGGAAAAGCTTATGTTTTTGACGTTCGCTTGCCGTATCGAGGCTTGTGCCGTCTGAAGAGAAATTCTCCGCAACGTGGTTCTTATCCGACCGATAGGCGTCGTATCCAGATGCTCCACGCTGATGTCGCTCGAGAGCGTTCCGCCGAAAGTTTCGAAAGCGACGTTGTTCGCGTGAAATGTTCCGTTCTCCAGATTGTAGTGCCCTTGCAACGCCCGAAGATTCAAGCGTCCTTGCGCCGCATCGACCAGTATTTCGTTGCTGGAGATTCGACCTTCGATCGCAACGTTCCGCAATACAGGCTGCCCATCCGCCTGCTGATAGTGGAGTTTTCCAGACAATGCCAAGTCGCCTGCAGCCGCAACGGGTTTAGCCATGGAAGAAAAATCCTGAGTATGTAGGCTAAGGTCGTAGCGTCCGTCGACAACCGGATTGCTGTAATTGCTCAGGGTGGCGCTCACAGATAGAGCAGAGGAACCGACCATCAGCTCAGCCGATTGCAGAGAAAACTGATTTGGACTGGCGCTAAAGCTCGCTGCCAAACTATGAGAGAAAGTTGGATTGTCATCGTAGCGTAGGTCGCCCTTATCGTAAGAAACCGATCCAACGTAACGCGTTCCGGATGGTTCGAAGTGGATGTTGGTTCGCAGATCGTACAACTCTGCAGCGACAGGAATTGTTCTGTCGTTGTACTGAACCTGTCCATTGCTCAGAATTACATGTTGCGCCGCTAGATCGAACAAACTTGTGTTGCTGGTGGTTTGTTTAGGCGGAGCTTGAGGCAAGTTATTTCGCCCTTCGCGATCGACCTCCACATTGGCGACCGGGTGTTCAATCGCAAGCTCGGTCAGCGTAAACTTCCGCTGCAGAATCGATTGAATCTTCAGCCCGACCGTTAATTTGTCAACATGCAGCAGGGGCGGCTGGCTGTCTGGCTCAGTACCGCGAAGAGTAACGTTATAGAGATGTGCGGTAAGGGTGGAAAGTTGAAAGTCGAAACCGCCGATCTCGGCGTGACCGCCCGTGGCTTCATCCGTGTCGCTGACGATGGCGCGAATGGCTAAGCGTTGAAAGCTGGCAGTTCTCAAAAACAGTAGTCCACCCGCAACGCTGACAATGACCAGCACGCCAACCGCTGCCAAACTCCAACCAACAATTCTTTGCCATCGCATAAAGTTTAGAAGGCCTGACCAAGTGTGATGAAGTACTGCGTCGGGTCGATGCCAGACACAGGATTTAAATTGTGCCCAAGATCGATACGAATGGGGCCAATCGGCGTCGAATAACGCAGTCCAATGCCGATGGTATTGGTGTAATTGGTCACGAAATTATTGAAGCTGATGGCGCTATATACGTTGCCACCGTCATAGAACAGCACGCCTCCAAGATTTTTCATGATTCGCAATGGAAAGCGCACTTCGGAATTCAGGATGAATAATTGAGTTCCACCGACGGGCACCGTGATGTTTACGCAACCGGTTTGACCTTTCAGCACATTGCAGAACGGAACAATACGCTGGGGCCCCGCTTCATCGATGGGAAAGCCTCGCAGCGTGGTGCCACCGCCGGAAAAGTAAAGCTGGCTTGTGGGGACAAAACTTCCGCTGAAGGCCTTTGCCAAGCCAAGACGAACACTATTGGCGAATACGATGGAATGAAACGGTTTGTAAAAAGCGTACTGCCCAAAGAGTCTTGCGAAATTAGCGCTGGAACCGAGCGCCGTGGGGGTGATGGATAAGTTTAGGTCCTCAAGCACTCCCCGATGAGCATCGAGCGGCTTGTCGCGCGTGTCGCGAATGAGCGTCCCGGAGAATGTGGAGAGATGCACGTTGCGGTCCTGCGGCAGCACCAGTTCAGGTACGAGCAGCTGCGATAAATCCGTCTTATTGAAATCGTACCGAAGTTGAAGGCGAGTATTGGTTTTGTGGTTCAACAGCTTTTCCAACTGCAATGAGGCATCCCCAAGGCTCGCCGCGAAAAGCGGATTCTCTGTTGTCCGCTCGATGGACACGCTGGTCACGGAACTCCACAGAGAGCCGAAGAAGTGAGGCTGCAGATAACTGATAATGGCCCGCTGGTCGAGTCGCGAGAGCAGAATGGATCCGCTTGCGGTTTCACCCAACCCACGCATATTGCGCCGCGTAAGTTGGATTGAACCGAGAGGGCTGGCATAAGTCCCCTGGCTGGCTGCGACCTGGTTACTCCCCAGACCAATGGTCGGTGCGCCGCCAGGAACCGCCACTGTGCCGGTGGGAACGTTGCCTCCGCGATGCGAAACTTCGAAGCCGAATCCGTAAGTGATCTCGTTGCGATTGGCTTCGTGCACCTTGACCAGCGCGTCTTCCTCGGTTTGATCCGTAATTGGTCTCCTCGGACCAACGCTTGCCCAATCAAAGATATTCAAGTCGTAGAGCCTTGTCTCCGACGCTAGTAACTGGCTCTTTCGCATGGGCGCCTCAACCGGCAAGTTGGTGGATTTTTCGATCAACGAAAGCCTTGTATGCTTTTGCCCCAGGTAAACAACCTTTTCTACCCGTATCATCTGGTGTTCCGTGATAGCGTACGTCACGTTTACTCGATGGATGTCGCCGGGAAGCCGGGTGACTACGGTATTCACCTCCGCATTGAGATATCCACGATCCAGATAAGTTGCGTCAATCCGATTGCGGTCATTCGAAAGTTGCCGCGCGGAAAAAGGAGCCCCAGCTTTTAGTTCAAAGCCCTTCGGCGCGGTGAGCTGATTTTCCGGGACACTAAGGTTACCGGTAAGTTGAATGTGGTTGACCAGAGTCTGCGTGCCTTCTTCAATATCGAATTGAACGTCGATCCTGGCATCGTGGTCGATGGTTTGTGGCGTAATCTTGGCCTCCTCGTAACCCCTGTCCCGATAGTAGGCGAGAAGATTGTCTGAGCTCTGTTTCAATAGCTTTTGGCTGATGCTGCCGTGGGTCCATGGATGGGAGCGTTTCACTAGAACCAAGGGCACTAAGTTCTTGGAAGGCACCTGCTTGTTCCCACGAAAAGTGATCTCACCTACTTTGTGCTTGCGACCGCGATCGATTTTGTACACCAGCAAGACCCGATCCGGTTGCCTCTGCATGTCGGTGGTCACCTTGGCATCGAAATAGCCCTTGCCTTGAAGGTAGTTGACGAGATTTTGTTGGCCCTCCTGCACTAGGTCGGCGTCGATCGTTCCTTCCGAGTAAATTGGTATCAGCTTTCTCATCTCCCGCCTGGAGAGGAAAGGGATGATGGAAAGCTTAGCGCCGGTAGTTTGAACCAGCACTAACGGACCAACCTCAATTTGAAAGGAGACGTCCACCCGGTTCGTATCCGCATGATATTGCGGCGGGATTTGGGTCACTTTGCTTTCGAGCCGGTGCTGTTGTACTAAGTACTTCTTAATGAGTGCTGTCGCTGCCTTGATCCGGTCCGGGGAGAAAGGTTTGCCGGGTTTGAGGAGTGCTCCGGCAAATCTTGCCCGCAGTGAACGCGTCTTACGCAATAACCATGCTTCTTCCGAGTCGGTGGCGCCGCGGAGTTCAATGCTTCCAATGCGAGCCTGCTTGCCAAGTTGAACCTCGAAGGTTACATTGACCAGTTGGTTGGCATCGTCAATTTGGGGCTTGGCATGGACCTCAGATTGAAAGAATCCGTTGTCTTTCAAAAATCGTGACAACGCAGCTTCGGAAATTGGAATTCGCGCCTTGTCATAGGGGTCTTCATCCTGCAAGTCCACCACTTGCAAGAGGCGCGCGTAAGAAAAGGATTTCGTGACTCCCTCAAAGCTCACCACCCCAAGGTAGTAGGCTGGCTCGAGAATGAAATTTAGACGCAACCCTGAAATGTCCGGAATTACGTTGACTGTGACTTTCTTGAATCCGCCGGCTTTCTGCAGCGCCTCGATACTAGCCTCAACATTGGCTTGCGAATAGGGTTGCCCCGCCTTCTGGGTGACTGATGCAATGAGTGGCTCGAGATTGCGATGCGGGCTGGCAATCAGGTCTACAGAACTTACGGTTTGCCCCTTGTAAAACGTTTGTGGACTCGTCGAAGAAACCTGAGCCCCGACGAAAAGCGAAATTAGAGGCAAATTGCATATAACGAGCAAGCGCATAAGAATGGTTCGGACGACAGGCCGCCGGGGAAACGAAGCTTTTCGCAAGACAGTATGGATGCATTGGTCTTAGCAGGAGTTGGCATGTAAGGGATATTGATTGCATGTGATTAAATCAAATCATGTTTGCCAGAAAAGTTCGAGTCGAGCACCAGGAGGGCACGGCGCCACGGCAGCTCTGTCCGTTGAAATGGCTCGACAGTTTTGCGATGCGCAATTTCACGAATGCCACCGTTTTCGACGACACTTTGCCGATTTCGGATGGCAGGATGGAGATCGGTAGCGGAGTTCCATTGGACCAACTCCGCTGCGCCATGGAAGATTGGTTCCGGCGCAAGGGCTATCTGTCGAAGGAGTCAAAGTTGGCACTGGAAGAGTTGAAAGAGCAGGCGGACACTTAGGGCGGTTCCATAAGAGGCCGCAATCTACTGGATAACTCTTAGGGCCACAAGGGGCGCTAGGAGTTTTCCCGATTGGGAATTACATGGGTTGAGAGCCTTTTCAAAGGTTAACGAAGTTTAAAGCAACTGTAGAGAATTACCAGTCGTCCTACTTTTCGCTCCGCAGATGGCAGTCAATTTGCTAAGAGGGCATTCGGAGGTGCGGATTATGAGCTTAAAATCACAGCTCTACCCCCTGTTTCGCACTCGTGAGGTTCTACCCGCTGAATATTCAACCTCGCGTTCGTTTACGAAAATGTCTTGGGGCATGCCGCCCGATAAATTAGAGAACGTGAAGTTTCTGCGTTCGCGGCTTGTCTATGACACGAGCGCAGTTTCCGCTTCAGCCCCTAATTCGCGCGACTCCGAAGTCTCTCGCAACTATCGAGACATGATTTTGGGCTTAGCGCTGGCCATTGCCGTAAGCGCGAGCTTCTGGACAGGGGTCGCGCTGCTGATGGCAAAGGTTGCGAGATAAGCCGGGACTCCAGGCTATTTCTGATAGTGGAGCAACGACATTACATCGAATCCCTTGAGCTTTTCACGGCCTTTCAGAAAGTCCAGTTCCACGACGAAGCCCAAGCCCGCAATCTCCGCTCCCAGCTGTGTCGCGAGCTTTGCAGTAGCTTCCGCGGTACCGCCGGTGGCCAGCAGATCGTCTACGATAATCACTCGCTGGCCTTTCTGGATCGCGTCCTTATGGATTTCAAGCGAGTTCGTTCCGTACTCGAGCGAGTAATCGTACCTTACGGTTTCCGCCGGCAGCTTGCCCGGCTTGCGTACAGGAACAAACCCGGCGTTCAGGCGGTAAGCCAGAGCCGGGGCGAAGATGAATCCACGGGCTTCCATGCCCAGCACTAGATCGATCTGCCGATCCAAATAATGTTCGGACAATCGGTCCACCAGCGCGGCGAACCCGGCTTTGTCCTTCAACAGCGTTGTAATGTCGTAGAAAAGAATTCCCTTCTGCGGGAAGTCCGGCACTTCGCGAATAAGCTTCTTCAGTTGATTCTGATCAAGTTGATCTTGCTTCATAGTGGAATTGGAGGACAATCTACCATGCTCCTTCAATGCG
>PLUJ01000090.1:0-1154 GCA_003165455.1 Acidobacteriaceae bacterium
GAAATGGGCGTTCTTCAGTTCGAGGGGATCAAACGTCCATTCGACCAGCGGCATTCCATTTTTCAATGCGTCCGCGCGTTGGAAAAGTTTTAGACGGCGTCCAACCCCACGGTTTTGGTACTCCGGCAGCACAGCCGTCATATGGGAATGCAAGAATAACTTTCCAGCGCGCGTACCGGCGAGGGCGAGCGTGAACCCAACCATCTTCCCGCGGTCAAGCGCCGCTAGTATCTGACCTCCCGTNNCTCGCCCCATGTAAGCAGCTCCATTTTTACGCATTCCTCGTACTCGGCCAGCGTTTCGCAATGGCGGACCTCGATGTCCTCTGACGCGGTCGCCGGATGCTGCGGCGAGGCATTCATCGTTCGCTCCCCGGCTTGGCTATTTTCTTTGCTCTTGAACTTTTGTCTCGTTCGGCCAACTTTGAACGATCCCACATCTCTTCTTTGCGTTCGCGAGACAAATCCGCGAACTGCTTACCTTCACCGGATGCGGCCTCCTCCATGTAGTTAAATCGCTCCCGGAACTTGTGATTCGCTTTCTTCAGAGCAATCTCAGGATCGAGTCCTAGAAATCGCGCGATATTTACGCCGGCGAAAAGAAGATCGCCAACTTCTTCCTCGACCCGTGCGTTAGCTTCCTGTTGTCCTCGCGCAGAATTCGTCGCGTTAGCCGCGATTAGAGATTGCAGCTCGCGCTTCTCTTCGTCTAGCTTGTCCAAAATTCCGAAGAGATCGGGCCAGTCAAAGCCGATGCGCGACGCCCGCCGAGTAAGTTGGTAAGCCTCCAGAACCGCGGGAAACGAACGCGGCACATCCATCAGGATGCCACCCGCAGTATCGCCACGACTTTGTGATGTCCTTTTCTTCCCGTCACCCGCTGCAGCGCGCTCGGACGCCTTGATTTGCTCCCAATTCTTCAACACCGCTGAGGAGGTCCCCGCTTTCGCGTCACCGAACACGTGCGGATGCCTTCGGATCATTTTCGTGTGAACGGACTCGATCACGTCACTGATTGTGAATTTTCCCGCTTCTTCCGCGAGAATCGAATGGAAAATAATCTGAAGCAGCAGATCGCCAAGTTCACCGGAAAATTCCCGCGCATTGCCTGTTTCCATCGCGTCGAGTACCTCATACGTCTCTTCGATCAGAAAC
>PLUJ01000090.1:1184-4998 GCA_003165455.1 Acidobacteriaceae bacterium
CTTAGAGAAATACGAACATCGGCGTTGGCCGGACCTCCCTCGCGTCCATTCGCGAGGGGCGTCGAACTGGAGCGGTCGCGCAGTTTGCGACGCATCCTCGAAGACGGCCTTTTGTGCGGAGGCAAGAGAATCTCTCTTCTGTTTTTAACGAACGATTAATCNNTTGAAGCGGCCCTTTTTACCCTGCGCGCCTCTGCAAAAGGCAGGCGACCGTATTTTGATCTGAAAATTGATTCGAGACAGTAGCGGGCAGAACTACTGCCGATACCCGCAAATGTTATTCCGGTTTCGCTAACCCATGGGCCAGCGCGCCTTCGATAAGGCTCTTCATCTGGCCCGAGGCTTCCCGGAAGATCTGCTCTTCCTGACGGCCCAGTTCACCCTGTTGCTCTCCGAGTTTGCCTTGCTTCTCGCCCAGCGCTCCCTGCTTCTCTCCGACCTTTCCCTGGGCCTCGCCTGCCTTGGATTGCAGGTCGCCAAGTTTGCTCTGCAGATCGCCGATCTTTTCCTGAATGCGCCCCAGATCCTCTTGCGACCCGGTCGCTCCAAGCGCTTTCAGCTCAGCCTCGAGTTTGCGCAAGTCTTCAGTCATGTCGGGAATTTCAACGCGAACGCCCTCTTGTTCCTTTCCTAATGCTTCCTGCTGCACACCCAGCGCTTCCTGCTGTTTGCCGATATATTCTTGCTTCTGTTCGATCGCATGGACTTGACCGAAAAAATCGGCCGCGCGCTTAACGGTGGCTTGATCGCGAATTACGTAGGATTTGCCGTCATGTCGGAACCATATGAAATCGCCCGGAATTTTCTCCTGCAGGAATTCAACGAACTCGGACGGATGGTCTGTGCCGAAACTTTCGCTATCGCCCGAAACGCTGACGTAAGTTTTACCGGACGAAATCACAAATTGTTGGCCATCTCCGTCTGTTCCGCGCACGATCACCGTGGAACCTGAGTACGAAGATTGAGACAGACGTACAAGAGGCGCGAGCGCCACCACGTGGACTGGAGTCACAACCTGCATGGGAGCTAACTTCACCAGGGGCGCCACGGATACGACAGGCGCGACAGATACGACTGCCGGTACGTCGGGAGTTGTCGGCACATTTGGCATCGGCGCCACCGCAATAGTGGGCGCGGGCGAAGGCATGGGCGCCTGAGATGCAGGCGGAGCCGGCGTTTGCTCCTGGACCTCGTGATAATCGGTCGAGTAGAAACTATAAGCACCCGGACGCAGCGCTGCGGCCACATACACAACTGGGACCGCGGTCATCACCAAGACAGCCACAACGGATTTTTTCAATTGCATGGCGACACTCCCTTTCCATTCGAGGATCCGATCCAATCTCTTTTCGGCCTGCCCCGTCTTTGCCATTGCCACGCCCTGCCACCAAACTCGACCTGGAGCAGCTTCCAAGTCCGAAAAAAAGCCAAGCAGAGTTTCGGCGTAACGCGTGCGATCCGCTCCGGCTGCCAGCGCCGCTTCGTCGCTAGCTTCTTCCGCCAAGTCCCTAAGACAGCGAACCAGATGCCAGCCCAAGGGGCTGAACCAAAATATCGACCGATGAAGAAGCGCCAAGCAATCTACGAGCGCATCCCGGCGCGCCACATGAGACATCTCATGCGCGATCACCGCCTCCAACTCGCCTTCCTCCCAATCGCGCCATCCCGAAGGAAGCAAAATCGACGGACGCACCGTGCCTATAGTTACCGGAACAGAAAGGAATTCAGACTCAGCCAGACGCGGCAAGCGTTTAGTCCCCATCGTTTGGACATGTTTCGAGGAGAGCGCGAACGCCTTTGGATCGCGAATGGCAGTCGCTCCGTGGTACAGCCGCAGACTCAAAATCAACCCAAGCGCAAAACGAAAAAGAAAACTTAGGGTAACTATGAAATATGTTGCAGTGACTACAACGGACCATCCCGTAGCGCGAAGCAGCAGTTTGAGCCGGACAAACGCAGCGGTTAGTTCTGAGCTCTTATTCACAGACGTCCGAGAATTTGCAACATCGCTCGAAACAATCGCCGGACTCGAGTTCGATATAGGGTGCTTGTCATCATCGACGTTGTTGTTAAATGAGCGGACTCGGGAGTCTGGAGGGTTTATTGCAAAATCTGCCGATTGAAGTGCATGCTTTCGGCCGGTTATTACAGCGCTTCGGCCGTGAAACGCGGTGTAGAATTTCTCGAAGCGCTCAGAAACTCCCGTCGGCACTTTTAATGAAATCTTCGGCAAGAAAACGTTCAAAACCGGCATGAGTAGTGCCACGAAGAGCACTGCTCTCCAAACGTAAAGGCGCCCTGAAACACTTTTCACGCGCCGGATACTCAGAACAATCCCAGCAATGCAACCCAGAGCTAGAGAACGAGCCGCCGAATCAGCCATAAGACTTAAGAAATTTGCCATAGCATCACGCATCGCGGGAAAACTCATGGCTTCGCTCCCTTTCGCTGGCTTATTTTCTGAGCCAATCGCTCAAGCTGCTTGCGGTCCAGAACCCGGTTGTCTTCCATGCCGATGACCAGCTCCTCCGCGGAACCCCCGCAAAAGCGATCAATGATATTTTTCACCGCGCGCACGGCAACATTCTGCCGCAGCTCGGCAGCGCGATAGATAAAAGTGCGGCCGTCCACCTGATGCGACACGTAACCTTTCTGCTCCAGGCGCCGCAGAACCGTGCGAATCGTAGACTCCTTCATCGGCCGCTTCGAAGCCAACGCTTCCCGGCACGCCTCCGCGGTCACTGGCCCATGCGACCACACGTAATCCATCACCATTTGCTCAACTTCGCCGATGTTCTTGGGACGCGGGCTATGGGTGTTCTTCATTGTAGCGTTACAACTTGTAACGTACATAAGACGGGCTGTCAATAGAAAAGTTAGCAGGAAAGAATTTCGCATTTAAAAGTAGGCGGTAATGCAGTTACGGCCGGCGCAACGCCCAATACCGCTAGACCGAAGCGACAGCACGCCGCGGAATAACGCTATCGGCGAATCGTTCCATTTCTTCCATCTGCCGGCTGAATTGAAGGAGCAAAAGATCCGCGCCGGCTTTTTCGAATTCTCCAATACGGTCGGCCACTTGCTGCGGCGTGCCAACCAAGCCTGACCGCAATCCGCGATTCGACACCGAATAGTCTTCCAGCGAAACGCGCTGCTCAAGCTGCGTATTCGCCAGCCAATCCTGATAATTCTGATACCCGGCGGCGTTCTGCTTCACATCCGTAATCCGCGCGAGTTCCTGCTGCGCCTCGCGCTCCGTTTCACGCACGATCGAGTACGCCGCCACGCCAAACTGCATCCGCGGCAATCCTTTGCGCTCGCGACGCTCGGACAGGTCCCGAATTTTTACCGCCACTCGCTCGGGCGAATCACCATGCATGACGTAGGCATCGCACTTCTGCGAAATCAGTTCCTTGGCAGTTTCGGATTCCCCGCCCGCATAAATCGTCGGACGCGGCTTGGAGACCGGCTTCGGCTGCAGCACGAGATCTTGCACCGAATAGTATTTCCCGGAATAGGAGAAGTGGTCCTCCTTCCAGGCTTTGTCCACAACATCCAGCCATTCCGACGTCCGCGCGTAGCGATCATCGTGCTGATCGAAATGCACGCCGTATTTCTTCGCTTCCTCCGCCCACCAGGAAGAAACGACGTTCAACGAAACTCTCCCGCCGCTGATCTGATCGATATTCGCGGCCTGCTTGGCCAGCAATGCCGGAATATGAAACGTAGGCCGCACAGCCACCATCAGCTCCAGCGTTTCGGTAACGGCAGCCAACGCCGCCGCTGTGGACCATGCGTCCAGCGACGGCGCGTC
>PLUJ01000075.1 GCA_003165455.1 Acidobacteriaceae bacterium
CGGCCTTATAAACGACGCCCATACCCCCGCCCCCAAGGAGTTCGAGGATGCGGTAGTGGGAGACCGTCTGGCCAATCATGGAGAACGCTTCCTGTGGAATTCGCGGCTGCAAATCCGAATCCGCCCTATCTTAAGGGAGAATTTCAGCGCGAGTCAATTTTCGAACCTAACTGCAGAACCGCATCCTGCGCCTACACTCAGCTTGCGGAATGAGCGGCAGCGACATCCTGCAACAGATCGGAAGCCTGCCAATCGGAGCCGTGATACCACTTGAATATTTTTCCATCCGGAGAAATGACTGCCGTGCTCAACGAGTGCGTGATCAGACCGTTCTCTTCCTGGTAAGTCAGAGCGAAATACTTTGCGAAGTCTGGCAGCTCTGCCTTCGGGATCGCCGCAAATTCCCAGTGTGCGAAGCGCGTCGCATCCTTGCTTCCCGCGCTTCCCACGCAAGCCAAACCGTAAGCCCGCAGGACTTTGGGCGTGTCATAAGCGGGATCGAAGCTGATGCTCAACAAGTGCGTCTTGCCGTAGCGGGCAGGGTCGGCGAGGATTTGGCTGTTGATGGATGAGAACTCGTGGCTCACGCGTGGGCAGAAATCCGGAAACGGGCAGCGCGTGTAGATCAACGTGAGAAGCACGGTCTCCCCGCGAAACTGTGCGAGTGAGATCGACTTTCCGTTCTGGTTGACCAGTTTAAAATCCGGAACCGAATCGCCGGGCTGAGGAATGTGAAAAGTTGCAGCCGGCTTGGCTCCGTCCGCTTTCGAGTGCCCGATGACTCTTACGTTTTCCAGCCAATACTTTCCCGGTTCCTCCACCACCACATCGGCGGTGATCGTATCTCCGGGCTGCAACGGACCGAGTTGGCTCGGTGGCTTGAACGTGTACGGCATGACCATCGGATCCATGAAGCCGGTAATCGGTTCGTTGTCGATATCCGCCGTGCCGGCATTTTTATCCACCGAAACAACCTTGCCCTTGAGCAGGTACCGCTTGGCGCTGGATGGAGAATTGGCGCTATTCGACTCCAGCTTGCTACGGTTGCAGGCGGCGGCGAATAGAAGCAACACGCACAAGCACCACGATGCAAGCTGGTGCCGGGATGAATGGGATTTCATGTTCAGTCTTTTCTCTCGAGTGGCTTTCGACTTCTCGGGCTCTAAATGTTTTCGCTTAATAGTGAAAGCGATATCGTATTTCGCCATAAATTTGCCGTGGCAGGTTCCAGTGGAATCCACCATAGGTCAGGCTGTTATCGTATTCCACTCGCAAATTGGTTACGTTGAGCGCATTTACGGATACGGTGAAGCGCTCACGGAAGTCCTTGCCCAGTGACAAATCGAAGCTCGTGTGCGAAGGCAAGTAATTTCCTGGATAAGGTGTTCCGGGAAAACCGTTTGTAAATCCGGAGCCATAGTAAACGTTGGTTGAAATGTAGGAACGCATCGGAAGCGTAACATCGCCGCCTACGTTGAGGGTATTGCGCTGGTCGTGATCCAGCGGGCAGAGATAAGGGACTGTGCCGTTGGCAAGCGGCCCGCATACCGCAACATTATCGAGCCCGCCGGTGATAACGCCACCGCCTTCGGCGATCTGGTTGGAGTAGGCGAGGTGCATCTCGGCGCGATGTGCAATGCGGGGAGAGCGCAGCGTCAGTTCCCATCCGCGAATCAAAGCTCTAGTGTCGGTAAGCGGGAAGAATATGTTCGATGCGCCAATGTTGTTGTGGTCGAGAAAATTCCGGACATCGGTCTTAAAGTTATCGGCGTCCAGAACCCATCCTCGATACGGAATCGTCACGCCGAATTGGTGTTCTTCGTCGCGCTCTCCGTGCAAAGGCAGAAACTCGCATGCAGGCGGCTCACAAAGAGACTCCACCGGACCGGAAACGGTTTCGATGGGCGGAGCTTGATAATAATGTCCGTAGAAAGCTCGGAAGGTCCAGCGAAGTTTAGGGACGGTGACGGTGGCGCCGAAACGCGGGCTGATCGCCGACTCGGAAGCGGCCGGTTCAATGGAATCGGTGGAAAAATTGCCTTCAGAGAAACGCGTCGGACGCATCCCCGCCGATCATCTTGTCCGGTGCATTCGTGACAGTCCCGATATTGCATTGGCGATGATCGCATCGATCTCCCAACATATGCATTATCTCGTTCACCAGGTTGAACAGCTCAAGACGCAAAGCGGAATACAGCGGGTCGCCGAGTTTCTCGCCTCTCTGTCCTTGGCGGAGCATGGTTATTGTGCGCTCGTGCTGCCTTATGACAAAATCCTGATCGCTGGCAGACTTGGTTTGACTCCGGAGTCGTTACCTCGTGCCTTTGCGAGATTGCGGACCATCGGCGTCGTGGTCGATGCTTCTCACGTCATCGTCAATGATGTTGCCAAGCTGCGTCAACTCGCGGCCGACGAACGCAGCGTGGTGCGCGGCACCTTGCGATCAATGCTCTGACACCAAGCCACAGGGGCCTCCGAATGTCATTGCAGATTCTTCATCCGCCCGGCTGGCTGCCGCCGATCGGCTATGCCAACGGCATAAGTGTGGTGGCGGGCCGCATTGTGTTTATTGCCGGTCAGGTTGGGTGGGATGCCAATCAGCATTTCCAAAGCGAGGAACTCGTTCCGCAATTCGAACAAGCGCTCAAAAACATATTGGCCGTTCTCGCGCAGGCAGGCGGGATGCCGAGCCACATTTGCCGACTAACGGCATTCTGTATCGACAAGCCCGCCTATCTTGCGGGTCGGCGCGACCTCGGGCGCACCTGGAATTCGCTGATGGGAAGCCA
>PLUJ01000305.1 GCA_003165455.1 Acidobacteriaceae bacterium
AATCATCGACGGCGCGATCATTTCGTCGTTTTCCCGCAGCGCTTTCTCGAACGACTTCACTGTCTGATGAGCCTCGCTAGCCGCAATATAGGACTCCGTGGAGCCGCACCACATGGTGATCAGGCGGCTTGCACCGCTGGTCTTTTTGAAATCCCGAATATCGTCGCGCAACTGTTCCGCGAGATCCATCTTTGTCTTGGCCTTTTTTACATTCGGGCCATCAATCTTCTTCACATAGTTATGATCGAATACTGCCGAGCGCGGAGTCACCGTGGATAGAAACGGCTTTAGCTGGTCGAGCAATCGCTGATCCAGAACCCCCGCGTTCGAAGCGGCTTCATACATGTTGTCCTCGAAAATGTCCCAGCCTGTAAAGACCAGGTCATCCAGCCCGGCGAGGGGTACGAACTCTTTGATCTTCGGCGAGCGCCCGTCGGTGCGTTTTCCGAGGCGAACGGTTCCCATCTGGGTGAGCGATCCAATTGGCTTTGCCATTCCCTTGCGAATCGCTTCCACGCCCGCAACAAAGGTTGTCGCTACGGCACCCATGCCCGGTATCATGACTCCCAGCTTGCCCTTCGCGGACTGGATCGTTCCGTTGTCCGAGGAACGGCTTTGTGACCCGCCCCCAGGCCTTGCCTCCATCTGCGTCGCTCTTGCGGACTTCTTCCGTGTCGCCATAATTGGCTGCTTCCCTCAGTAACAGTATTTATGGATGTGCAAACCTAGTATGTTCTCGTAATCTGGCTGCCTTTGCAAACATAGGCGGTCAAGCGGGCGGAAAACGAATTCAATGGCGCACAACGTCCATCGGTTGGAACAGGATGATCGACGACAAAAACGAATCACTCCGGGAGATCGGCATGATAGATATTTTGCGTTGGACTCTGGCACCACATTCCTTCATAGTGAAAATGCATCGTAAACCATCTGCGAAGTCGGTTTCGCGAAGCTGATGTTCACGCCAGCCTTGATGTTGGCTCTGCAAATCTTGACCTCGTTGTCCTTTACTCCATTGGCCGTGTTCCCGTTGCATTGCCTGACTGCAGCCATCCAGCCCGCAAACTAGCTCGCTGGAAATTGTTGGATCGATCTTGCAAACTTGGCCTCGCGGCCAGAGTCTGTGAAGCATCATTGCTTGCTAGCCTTGACGTTGGCCATGCAATCTTCTGACCTCGTTGTTCTCCATTCAATCTGGGCACCCACCGGCAAACAGCCGGACGCGCGCTCACAAACACTATATGAAGAACAGGAGAATCCAATGAAACCTATTTGCAAGCTCGCCTATGCAGCGCTGTTGGCTTTGAGCGCTTTAAACTTTGCACCTACACTAGCTTCTGCCCAGGACGAAGGTGGAAGATTCACGCTCCCTCGTGACGTGCGCTGGCAGACAATCATGGTTCCTGCGGGAGAATATAAGTTTTCCCTTCAGGCCATAGGGCCGTCCGAGATGCTGAAGTTGACGAAAATAACAGGTGAGCCAGCGTCTTTCATTCTGCTCGTAAATAACAAGGAAGCAGGATCGAGTTCGTCGTCAGCGCAATTGGTAATCGATTCGGAAGCCGGGGTCAGCTACGTGAGTTCGATGAATCTCCCGCAATTTGGGCTCACTCTGAATTTCGGTGTGCCCACACACTCGGCGAAGGAGTTGGCTCTGATTCAAACCGCATCCCCAAACACAGTGCGATAGCCGTTCAACCCTCCGGGAGCAGATCTCAATGATCTGCTCCTTTTTTCTTGGCCCTTTTTTTTGGCCTTATTTCTTGCAAGCTGAAGTATGCTGGCGCCCCTTGGGCGATCAGGAGGGCCTCGCCGGGCGCGAGTTCCCTTTCACTTCCTCGCTCAACACAATCGCATCGGCAATTTCCTTCATCGCCTTGCGGGTCTGCCGGCTCTGCCGCTGCAGCGCCAGATAAGCCTGTTCTTCGCTCAATCCCAGGTCGCGCTGCAAGATTCCCTTCGCCCGTTCCACCACTTTCCGTGCTTGCAATTTCTCCCACAGACTGGAGTTCGCATCCTCAAGCCTTAGCCTCTCAATCTCGGCGCCAATGAGAAATCCTACAGTTGAGATCAGCCGGATCTCACGGCGTCGATATACATGAGGCAGCCGATGCTGCAGATTAATAACGCCAACTACACGACTGCGGCACATCATTGGCACGGACAAGAAAGCTTCGTAACTGTCCTCCGGAAGTTCATTGAAAAACTGAAAGCGCGGGTCGAGCGCCGCCTTCTCGGCCACCGCAACTGGCTCTTTATGTTCAGCAACCCACCCGGTAATTCCTTGCCCTATTTTCAACTTTAAGCGATTCATCGCTTCTGGATGTGGATTCTTTGAAGCTCGTAGCACCAGATGGTCGTCCTCGAGCACGTAGATAAGGCAGGAATCGCAGTTTACTAATGGGATGGTGAATTGCACAACCCGCATCAGCACATCCTGGAGCTCAATAGAGCTAGCGAGATGATTGCCGATTTCGTGCACCAAATCTATATGTGATTCCTCAACTGATATTAAGCTGTCCATGGTTTAGATTAGGTCAGCACAGCGCCGCTGTCTAATTCCTAATTTCAATGAGTGCGATAGGAATTTTTCTCTCGAATGTCATCATTTTTTAACATCTTTTCCCAGCAAGTATCGTCGTCTCGCGCTAATTGCTCGGTCTCCGGTGTCTTGAAAAGCTTTTAGACGTTTATTTGAGGAGAATGTGCACGATATCGAAGAAGAACTTTTCACACTTTTCGAAGATGGTGACCGAGCCTTGATCACTGCGAATGTCGCGGAACTTTCGCGCATTTTTGCTGACGATTACACTCAATACGATGAATCCGGCAAGTTTTTCACCAAGCAGAATGTAATTGACAACCTCCGGCAAAGAAAGGTCCGCTACCTTTCTATGATTTCAACGGGCCGCAGCATTCGTTTCATATCTGAGGATGTAGCCGTCGTCCATGGATCCGAGGATGACGAAATCGAGGATGAAGGCACGCGAAGGAATGTTCGCTACGTTTACACGGACGTGGTTGTAAAGCGCGACGGGAAATGGCAGATCGTCGTATCTCAACTGGCCAAACCCGCAACGACCTGAGCGCACGCATTTAAGAGCGCGGCGGATCAGGTCAAGATCAATTTTCTTGCATACCGCGGAAAACGCCTCGCACAACCTCGCACAACAAGGACGTGCCTGCTCTACATCCCATGCCAGGCATTTCTGACAGTGTTATCTTGGGGTTGACCGTTGGATTCATATTAATCATGGACATTCTCACAGAACAGTTCGAGCAGGTATTTCATGCTTTGCCCGACCGGATTCAGCCGCTCCAAGGAGAACTCGGCGGTTCAGGAAGAAAAATCATTCGGCTGAATAATGCGACGAGCAGCGCAATCGGAATTCTTTACGCCGTTCGCGAAGAAAATATCGCCTTTCTTGAATTTTCCAAGCACTTCCGCAGGCATGGATTGCCGGTGCCTGAAATTTACGCGGCAGACTTAGATCGAGGTGCGTACTTGGAAGAAGATTTGGGAGACACGACCCTGTTCGAATTTCTTTCAGCCAACCGCAACGAAGAAACAATCGCTCCAGTCGCTGTTGACGCATATCGCAAAGTTGTGGCCTGGTTACCGCGATTTCAAATTGAAGCGGGGCGCGACTTGGATTACAGCGTGTGCTATCCGCGCGCAAGCTTTGACCGGCAATCGATCGCCTGGGATCTGAACTATTTCAAGTACTATTTTCTGAGACTGGCGGGAATTCCCTTTAACGAGCAAGCGCTGGAAGATGATTTCGACACGTTGACGAAATTCTTGCTGAGCGCAGAGCGCGATTACTTTATGTATCGCGACTTCCAGTCACGCAACGTAATGCTGAAGGATGGCGAGCCATTCTTTGTGGATTATCAGGGTGGACGAAAAGGAGCACTCCAGTACGACGTCGCTTCCCTGCTCTATGACGCCAAGGCCGATCTCCCTCCAGCGTTGCGGCAGGAACTGCTGGATTTGTATTTGCAGCGAGCCGCTGACTTCACCAGGATCGACCGTGAAGAATTCCTCCGTTACTTCTACGCGTACATTTTTGTGCGGCTGATGCAGGCACTGGGGGCTTATGGCTTTCGCGGATTTTACGAACGCAAATCGCATTTTTTGCAGAGTGTGCCCTATGCGCTCAAGAATTTGCGCTGGCTCTTGCACAACGTGACCCTGCCAATCCAATTGCCCGCGCTGATGGGGGCATTTCACAGCATGCTGGCGTCGCCAAAGCTGCAGAGTGTCGCGATCTCGGGGTCTGGACTGACCGTGAGGATCATGAGCTTTTCTTTCCATCGAGGAATGCCGCAGGATGAGAGCGGGCATGGTGGAGGATTTGTGTTTGATGGCAGGTGTTTGCCGAATCCGGGACGTGAGGAACGCTTCAAAGCGTTAACCGGGCGCGATGTCCCGGTAATCGAATACTTAAATCAGCAGGATAGCGTGCATCAATTTTGCACCAATGTAACGTCTCTCGTGGACGCCAGCGTAAGCGAATATCAGCGGCGCGGGTTCAAAAGTTTGATGGTGAGTTTTGGGTGTACGGGCGGACAGCATCGGTCGGTATTTCTGGCGGAACAATTGGCGAAGCATCTGCGCCAAAAGAATGGACTTGATGTAAAAGTGACGCATCGGGAGCTGGAGAGCCCCGAATGGAAGGCGGCCGCTGAATGAAAGCGATGATTCTGGCAGCGGGGCTGGGAACGCGGTTGCGGCCGCTTACAAACGACCGCCCCAAAGCGTTGGTGGAAATCGCAGGCAGAACGCTACTGGAAATTACGCTCTTGCGGCTCCAGAAGTTTGACGTGCAGGAAGTGATTGTGAATGTGCATCACTTTGCTGACTTGGTGGTGGAGTATTTGGAAGGGCATGACAATTTCGGCATGCGCATCGAAATTTCACGGGAAGACCAGTTACTTGATACGGGCGGTGGGTTAAAGAAGGTTGCGTGGTTTTTTCGTGAGGATTCGTCTGGAAGCGATGAGCCATTTATTCTGCACAACGTCGATGTGATCAGCTCCATTGATCTAGGCCGCATGGTTCAGTTTCACAAGCAGCATCAGACTCTGGCGACCCTGGCCGTGCAGGATCGGCCGACTTCACGGTATTTGCTGTTCGATGAGCACATGCGGCTTTGCGGACGGAGGCAGAACGGAAGCGATGAAGTGGTGCTCGCCTCAGCAAAAACACAGGCTTTAGCTTTTTCGGGTGTTCATGTGATTTCGCCTCGCATTTTCGACAAGATGCCGGATGATGGCGCGTTCTCGATTATTTCAACTTACTTGCGCCTAACCGCGCAAGAAGAAAGCATCTTTGGGTTTCGCGCAGATGAGTATTACTGGCGGGATCTGGGTCGAACAGAAAGTCTGGCGCGCGCGGAACAGGATTTTGCCGCGGGACTGCTGGGATGATCTAGAGGTCGCATATCAAGGACAGATTGCAGACCTGGGAAGTTTTCGTACGCATTCATTACTGATCGCAGGCTTACGCTGGAAGTAGTGGCGGCTCGCCCTGAAGTCAGGGTTCTCTCCGCTGTGGCTCTTGCCGTAATTCTGGTGACGAACCTTATGGTTGTCGTAGGAAGCTTGAGAGCCAGCCGCGACGCGGCGGCGATATCCGAGCCTGCGCCAGTGGACGCGACAGCTGAAACCCCAGAGTCCCACCCAATAAGGTAGCGATCGTTCCGGCGGGCGCCTACNNAACTACAAACGGTGGACACTGGACGCGGCCATGCTTGTGTTGCTGGGTGTGAGCGCATGTATCCTGTGGTATGGAAATCAGCCACCAGAACAGCGCCCCCGCAGCCTGCAGCACTGGCTTCAATTGCACGTACACAAGCCTCGCTAAGTGTCATCGATACCTCGAATCCACGCTTCAGCCATCTCGGGAACTTTTCCCGCTACTTCAAAGAGGTGGTCAATTGGCGATGCTCCAAAAGGCGCGCCAGTCCTTGAGTCCGGACCAGACGTGTATAATCCGTGAACGACTTTGAGGGGGACAAAGTCGCGCCACCACCGCTGACGCGGGCTGAAGCCAAAATACCCGGCAAGCGATTTCCCCATCCAGGAGCCGCCTTGAAATCGAAACCGTTAAAGTGTGTATTCCCGCCCCGCCCGGCAACTACCGTTCGCGGTATTACGAGCTTTCTTATCGTGCTTCTGACGGTGGCATTCTGCGCTACCAGCGCCTCTGCGCAGACGGGCTATACCGGAATCTTCGGCGGAGGTCCGTTCTACAAAGGAGTTGTCGCACCCAATATTACTGAAATCGAGAACTCTGGCTTCACGGAAGCCATTGTATGGAGCGTTGAGGTCAGCAGCACGGGCGACTTGAATCTTAACGGCGAGTTCCCGCTGACTTCTGGCGGCGTTTATGTGGGAAATGAAACCTATCCCGATTTTCCAGCGGATATGGCACAGCTTAAGCAAGGGACGGTGAAAAGAGTCACGTTCAGCATCGGCTCGTCCAATTACGGAGACTGGGAAGACATCACCAATCTGGTTAACTCTCAGGGAACTGGCCCCACCAGCATTCTTTATCAGGATTTTGCTGCTCTGAAAGCGGCCATCCCCGCTCTTGACGCAATCGATTTCGACGATGAGAACAGCTTTAATTCCCCGACCACCATCGCGTTCGGAGTGATGCTCGGAAACCTCGGGTATCACGTGATGCCGGACGCCTTCGACGACAGCAGTTACTGGACGAACGTTGTGTCCCAGATCAACGATCAACTTCCCGGCACGGCGGACGGCGTCCACTTGCAGGCCTATGCTGGCGGCGCGGGAAACAATCCATGCATCGGATGGAATTTCGGCACCGTTCCAGTATTTCCCGGCCTTTGGGACCAAGACGACACGCCGAGCCAGGTACAGACAACCATGAGCGGTTGGCACAGCGAGTGCGGCATTATCGGCGGATTCATGTGGATTTATGACGACTTTGTCGGAACCGGCCTGGCGGCACAGTACGCCAGTGCGATCAACACCGCGGTAAGCGGCAGCGGCTTTACCCTCGCAGGGCCAACCAACCTGTTTATGAATCAGAATTCATTGGCAGAGGCCTCGATCACGATCACAGATTTCGGAGGCTTTAACGGCCCGGTGAATTTAAGTGTTTCAGCTCTACCAAAGGGAGTCGCGGCAAGGTTTGAAGCCACGGCGACCACGGGAAATTTAGTTTTTAAAGCGACTCCTTCCGCAGTCACAGGATTTACAACTGTTACTGTTACCGGGACCTCAGGCAGCACCACGCAAACGGTTGCGTTCACCCTTGCTGTGAGCGCCGCCGTCGGCACAACGGGAACCGGGACCCCTGTGAACCTTTCTTCAGAGTTCAACCTTTACGGGATTTATCAGGACGGCATGAAATACACCACCGGCGGACTGGATGGTGACGGTTACTCCTACTCGGCGAACCTCCTCACCACCTCGCGTGTCTACAGCGGCACGCTGTTTGACTTCGGCCCAGCCAATGAACTGGACGCAGTTGGATGCAGCGGCCAATCCATCTCTCTACCGCAGGCTGAGTCGTCCAGCCTGATGTTGCTGGCGACCGGCATTGAGGGAAATCAAACGTCCCAGACGTTCTCCGTCAAATACGCCGACGGAACCACCACAAAGTTCGTGCGAAGCCTCAGCGACTGGTACACCCCTCAGCAATACCCTGGTGAATCAGAAGGCGTTGCCATGGCCTACCGCAATTTCGATAACGGCACAAAGGATCAGCGTACATTCAATTTATATGAGTACCGCTTTGCTTTGAATCCGAACAAGGTGGTAGAGAGCATTACACTGCCCAGCAATTCGGACGTAGTTGTACTCGCGGCCACCCTGATGCCGTAACGAGTTCCGCCAAACGAGATGCATGCCAGAGCGCCCACGTAGCCGTGGGCGCTGTTTTTCTTTGCGAGAATTCCGCGATAAGATGCGCGCCCTTCAATACGGCCCAATAATCCCCGCAATCGCTCTAGAAGCTGGCGCTGGCTCCTGCTCGACCTTCGCAACATCCAGCACGTCCAGATACTTCAATCCTGTGCCAGTGTTGAAGAGAACGACCGTGTCTTCTTCCGTGAAGAAATCCCTGGCACGAAGCTTCTGATACGCAACCAGGCTTGCAGCGCCTTCGGGTGCCGCAAAGATGCCTTCCACTTTAGCCCAGTGTCGAGTCGCAACGAGAATTTCAGCGTCAGTGGCGGTGAGCGCAAGGCCTCCACTTTTCTTCAGGATGTCGAGGATCAGGTAGTCGCCGTAGGGCTTTGGAACCCGCAGGCCGGAGGCCAGGGTCGCGGCGTGCGGCCACATTTCCGAGGCTGCCTTGCCTTCGTCCCAGGCTTTCACAATGGGTGCGCATCCTGAGGATTGCACGCCAATCATGTGCGGCCGTTCCGGGCCAATGAAACCCAGTTGCTCCAATTCGTCGAACGCCTTCCACATCCCGAGCAGCCCCACACCACCGCCGGTCGGATAGATAATTCCCTGCGGCAGCTTCCAGCCGAGTTGCTCGGCCACTTCGTAACCCATGGTTTTCTTGCCTTCCACGCGATAAGGCTCTTTTGTAGTGGAGACATCGAACCACTTGTCTTTTTTCCAAACATCGCCCTCTTTTAATTCGGCAACCTTGCGGGCGCAATCGGAGATGAGGCCATCGACCAGCGTGACGTGTGCGCCATAGTAATCGCACTCGATGCGGTTGGCCATGGGAACGTCTTTCGGCATGAAAATGTGCGCCTCCATTCCATCCCCCGCTGCGGCGGCATAGGCGGCAAGCGCTCCGGCGGCGTTGCCGGCCGAAGGGATGGCAAGCTTCTTCAGACCGAAGTGGCGCGCCATCGTGACCGCTGCGGAAAGTCCGCGCGCTTTGAAAGAGCCGGTAGGATTCAAGCCCTCATCTTTGATGAGAACATTCGGATAGTCACGGCTGCGCAGCATGGGCGTGAAGCCTTCGCCCAGTGTCACTGGCCAGGCTTCAGGAAGAACAGCGTCGTATCGCCACATGGTCGGTGCGAGCGGCAGCAGCGATGCTGGCGAGAATGTTTTCTTGATACTGGCAAGATTGTAACGGGCGTAGAGAACACCGCCATCTTTCGGGCAAACGGTTTGAGGGCGATCGGCAGGATAATGCTCGCCGCAGCGGGTACATTCCAAATGAGTGGGACGTGGCACGCAGAAAGTTTAGCAGGAGGGACGCGAAATGCTCGCACTCTCCGTTCGCCCATTCTCCAGAATATCTCTGCCCATGGAGAAGTAGAGAAGACGATTCGCGACGTCGCGGTTTTGCCGAACTCCAGCTTCGCACCCGCGATATGCAACTACAGCTCTACCGCAGCGATTCCAGGGATGACTATTTCACGCTTCGTCTAGCGGCTCTCTTTGAAGGCGGAACGCCTTTCTCCGGGCTATCTTTCTCGATTGGATCGGACAGCTTATGCAACGGCTTATCGCCCTTCGATGACAGTTGTGGACCGTCTTCCGCAACGGTCAAACCCTGCGCCGTGTTCATCGCCTCTTTGTAGATGCTGCCGGATTTTGCAGCGGCGACGGCAAACACTCCATGGGGCACACCGTTCGTGAAAGCAGTGGCAATGTAGTCGCCCACCATCAATCCGTTTTGCGAATTTGGCAGCCATCCGAGATTCATTGGTCCCGCAAGCTTCTTCGGAGTGTTCCAGGTAGAACCACCGTTGTGCGAAGAGATGTATCCGACGTAGAGCTTGCAGGTCGACTCCGTACAAGTGGCGTTCGAATAAGCGTAAAAATGCACCGCCACGTGCGCACTGGCGCCGGACGTGGCAGGATCGATTCCAATGCCTGGAATGAAGTGGTCGAGAGTGCTGGTAATGGGATCAATCGGAATACGCGCAACCGCACTCCACTTCGCCCCATCTGTGGAGGTGCTGTAGACCAGATCGTTGGTGGAGCACTTCGCCCGAAAGCGGCAATCCTCCCAAACTACATACACGGTGCCAGCGCCATCCATCGCGGCCGAGGGCAAAGGCCCGCTGCGAATTCCTCCGGCATCGATGTGGCTTTGGATGTTTGAAACGGTTACTGGCGCCGACCAACTCGCCCCCCCATTGATTGAGGTGAATGCGGAAATACCGCTGGTCTCAATCGGCACTATTACCTTGCCGTTGGGCTGGACCAGCGGTTGACCGCCAATTCCGGTCGACTGGTTTGCCGTTGCCTTTGCGGCACCCCATGTTAATCCGCCGTCGGTTGATGTGCTCATCAGAATCTCGTCGTTCGTGGCGGGATTGTCCCATTCAACATAGCAATTACCGTAATACGGACTTGCGGGAGTGCTATCGCAAACAATCCAGTTCTTATCCGAACTGACTACCACCGGGCCAACATTTACAGGATTGTCCCAAGTAAATCCACCGTCAGTAGACCGGCTCACCACAACCGCAGTGGTTTCGCTCGTATTCGAAATTGGTAGCGAAGCGATCATCCACACGCCATGCTTGGCATCGTAAGCCACTGCGGGATCACTGGCCGCAGAATACGGACCTCCGCCGTTTCCCGTGGTAAGCCCTGGCAGAAACCCATTCGTCCACGTGCTGCCGCCATCCGTTGAAGTTGCCCAGCCAATGGCCGTAGCGCCGCCAGGCGCAATCCGCCCCGTCTGAAATGCCGAGACCAAAGTTGTGCCGTTACTCAGCACATGCGGCTCGACCTCGGTGGCGTGCTGGCCGGGAGCCACCGTAAATGGATCGGAACTAATCTGCGTCAAACTGATTGCCGGAGCTTCCTGCGCCCGAACATTCATGCTGGGAGCCAGGAAGAACGTCAGAGCCAACATACAAACAAGTGAGGAAGTTCGGCCCCATATGGCAGACTGCTTTCGATTCATTGAATTCCCTTTATTTCGGAATGACTTGCTCTAGAAGCGCTCCCGCGTGGCAGACAACGATCAAGAATAAACGATTAAGAATGTGTTAGAGCGCCGCGTGAACATATCGCGAAATCTTTCTCTCTGTCAATGTGCAGCATTTTGCAACCTTCGACTCAAAAGCAGCAGCGAGTGGGAATAATAGCTAAGGACGCGTGTAGACGTCTGCCTCTGCATCGCTATAAACAAGCCGCCAACTTGAGGTCACGGCTAAAATGCTGGCCACGGCCGACTCACGTGGCACAATGATGCAGCCGACGGAACGGTCCTCAAGAAATCGCTTCCAATTCGGCTCAACGTGGACGAAAGCTAAGTATGCTTTCAGAAATTCTTCGCCATAAAGATCGTGACGATCATCCACTACGACCTTTCTCTCCGGATACAACCGGTAGATCAGATACCCACCCCAATAATCCGGTGCGAGAATAGGCCCCGCCTGATTTCTATTCTTTACGTAATCAACCGCTTTGACTGGAAACCGGCTGGAGCTGAAATGCGCGTCCATCAACCGGTTCGGACCCAACGTGCCGCCATGGAAAGCGATCCAGACGGCAAGCACAGTTGCCCCAATGCACCATAGATGTCCGCGGCGCCTCAACTCCACCTTTTGCATGCGTTCCAGGAACAGTGGAGACACTCCGGAATAAGGTTCCGTATGATCTCGGTTCGACAATCGCCTCATCGTCTGCAACGTTGCCGTCGAAATCGTCGGTCCGATCACCAGAACGAGCAGCACGGCGGAAACCGGAATATTTCGTGAAGCGTAGAGTCCGGAATAAAGAGCAAACAGCACAATCAAGATCTCGGTCGTACCCACTCGCCGCGATGTATCTCTGTTTGTGGCCAGCGCCAGGAATGTGAGCATCAATAAGATCGCGAAACACCTCTGTGCCACACCATGAAAATTCGGAGATTGAAATTCGTCGATGTGATCCATCAAGAAACGATTCGACAGATAGTGGTAAATGTGATCGTGCAATCGCCAGCCGTACAGATTCACAAACGTTGCCGCCAGGCTCCCCGCGCCAACCAAAGCCAACTGCCTCGCTTGCTTCCCAGCGCGAACCTTATCGAGAACATCTTCAATGCGATCCTCTTTAAGTCGCAGCCATCGCCATGAGGCGCCGATCCAGTAGATTCCTATGAGGATCAATCCAATCAGGAATCCACCATGCAGATTCGCCCATAGAACCATAAGGGGCGGCATCACCCACAATTGCCCACGGCTTAACCGTGCAGAGCCGAACTTGAAGTTTTTTACAGTGGCACCATCGAGCAGAGAAAACCAAATCACCGTAAATAACCAACTAAAGACGTGGGGACGTGCCAGAAAATGAAGAGTGGAGGCTGAGGCTGCCAGAAGTACGAGAATCAGCGAAACTATAAAATTCGTTCCGTTGCGTCGTAGTACGAAAAACGTTCCGGAGAAAGTAGCGGCAATGACGATGGCGGTTAGCAGCGTTACTCCGTTCAGTCCGGCAACGCTTTCCAAGTGCCCAGCCACCAAGTCGTAAAGCCACTCCCAGGCGAACCAGCGTTGTCCCGCCATCGTGGAAGAAAAGGGATCGACTTGTGGAATGGCGTGGTTCGCCAGAATAATTTGCCCCGTGCGAATGTGCCAGCCGGTTCCTGCATCCTCGAGTAACCGGACAGAAAGTGCGGTGCATGAGAGCGCACCGACGAACGCGACAAAGATCAGGTCGCCGACTGACGGAATTAGCCATCTGAACCAACCCGAATCCGCGTTTTCTTTTCCAAAACTGTAGCCGATTGCCATCGGGCTGAATCTTATAGAGTGACGGAATGAACGGCAAGACCATACCGCGGGTGGTAATTGTTGGCGCAGGGTTTGGCGGCTTAAACGCAGCCACGGCGCTGGCTGGCGCGCCTGTAAACGTCACCGTGATCGACCGGCAGAATTATCACACCTTCCAACCTCTGCTCTATCAAGTCGCCACGGCAGGCCTTTCTCCCGGCGAGATCGCCGAACCCATCCGCACCATTCTTCGCCGCCACAAGAATATAGAAGTGCTGATGAGCGAGGTCACTGGCTTTGATTTGCTACGCAGGGTGGTGGAAACCTCGGATCACGAAGTGCCGTATGATGCCCTGATCGTTGCGGCCGGGGCCAGTCACGCTTACTTTGGACACGACGAATGGAGGCCCTTTGCCCCCGGCCTAAAAACCATCGAAGACGCACTCGAGATTCGGCGTCGCGTTCTGCTGGCCTTCGAACTGGCCGAACGCTGCGCCTTCGCTGGTGAACCAGACGAGCCGCTCAACTTCGTCGTCGTCGGCGCCGGCCCTACAGGAGTCGAACTGGCTGGAACTCTAGCTGAAATTTGCCGCAACGCCCTGGCGGGTGATTTTCGCTCAATTGAACCCCGGCGGACACGCATCCATCTCATTGAAGGGGGCCCGCACGTTCTTCCTTCCTACCCGGAAGATCTTTCTCGCAGCGCGCTGAAGCAGTTGCAGGGCTTGGGGGTGGAGGTGCGCACCAACGCGATGGTCACAAAGATTGAACCAGGCGTGATCTTCATTGGCCAGACGCGAACGAATGCGGCGGTCATTCTATGGGCAGCCGGAGTGGCGGCGTCTCCACTTGGGACTAAGTTGGGTACCGCCGTCGATCGCGCCGGACGAGTCCTGGTAAATCCTGATCTCAGCATCCCCGGCCATCCAGAGGTTTTTGTCATCGGGGATCTTGCCGCTCTCAGGGATAAGGGCGGCAAGTTGTTGCCGGGTGTAGCGCCGGTTGCCATTTCCGAGGGGCGTTTCGTCGCTAAGACGATTCGACGCGAAATCGAACACGGACCGGGTTCCCTTGGGGGCTCTTCACCGCGCGAAGCCTTTCATTACCGCGACAAAGGCAGCCTGGCAACTATCGGCCGCGCCGCCGCTGTCGCCAAGTTCGGACGTATCCACATCTCCGGCTACATCGCCTGGCTGGCATGGCTCTTCATCCACATTCTTTTTCTGATTGGTTTACAAAATCGCGCTCTGGTTTTAATTCAGTGGGCTTGGTCTTATTTTACCCACGAGCGGGGCGCTCGCCTGATCACTGGTGGCGTCAATCTGCCCGGATGGAATACCCTTCACTCCGCAAACCGAATCAGTATCGACACCGACAGCGTCGAGTCCAAGCAAGAAATTTCTGTTCCGATGTCCAAATCAGCGTAAGAATGTAATGTACGGAGTTTCGCTTTGCGATTCCGTAAAAACAGGAGTACTCGATGCTGCCCTGCATGCGGTCAACCCCGCGGTCAATTCTGCCGTCAAGAAGGTCCTTGCCCCTCTTCCGAACCCTCTCGGCATTCACCGCAGTCCTGTTGATGAGCATCGTCGCTTCCGCCGACGTCTTGAAGGTTGCCTTAAACGACACCATCCAACCCATCACCGAGGAATACATTGCCCGCGCCATCGCCGAAGCGGAGCGGCGCAACGATCAAGCAGTGTTGATCGAGATCAATACGCCCGGAGGCCTGCTCGACTCCACCCGTAAAATTATTCAAAGCATAACTTCTTCAACTGTCCCGGTGATCGTTTATGTCGCGCCCAGTGGCGCCCGCGCAGGTTCTGCGGGGATATTCGTGCTGGAAGCGGCGGACGTCGCGGCTATGGCGCCCGGCACCAACGCAGGAGCCGCGCACCCAGTCCTGCTTGGCCCCCTGGCGCCCAAGATTGATGACGAGATGAAGCGCAAGATCGAGAATGATACCGCCGCTCTGATGCGTTCGGTAGCTTCCAGAAGGGGGCGGAATGTTGAAGTCGCTGAAAGTGCCGTGCTCCAATCCAAATCATTCACCGAGCAGGAAGCTCTGTCGCAACACCTGATTGACTTCGTCGCTTCCAGCGACAACGATCTGTTTCGACAGATGGAAGGTAGGACCTTCAAGCGATTTGACGGCAAAGAAGTATCTCTTCATCTCGCCGGGCAACACATCTCCTCGTTCGATATGACGTTGAAAGAGCGCATCCTCAATCATTTGATGGATCCGAATTTCTCTTTCATTCTGCTGGCGATTGGAGCGTTGGCGCTGTATGCCGAATTCAATCATCCTGGCGCCGTGATTCCCGGAACTGTTGGCGTGGTGTTTATTTTGATTGCGGCCTTCGCGTTGAATCTGCTGCCTACGCGTTTCGCCGCTCTCGCGCTCATCTTGGGGGCGTTCGCATTGTTTGCCGCGGAGGCTAAATTTGCCAGCCATGGAGTGCTGACGGTCGGCGGAATTGTGCTGTTTACGTTGGGTGGACTTTTGCTGGTGGATTCTCCGATCCCGGAAATGCGCGTTCACTTGCTGACCGCCCTCGCAGTGAGCGTACCACTGGGAATAATCACTGCGTTCCTTATGAGCATCGCGGTAAAGGCGCGTCGTAATAAGCTGGTTTCGGGCGCTCAAGGTTTGATTGGAGAAATCGGAACCGCGCAGACCGCGCTAATTCCAGCCGGGAAGATATTCGTCCACGGCGAGCTCTGGGACGCGGTTTCTTCTTCCGAAGTGTCAACGGGTCAACGCGTGGTGGTGCGCAGGATCGATGGCTTACTGTTGCAAGTGGAGCCATTAACTCCGCTACGTGCTCTTCGGTAGTTTCTATTCTCGCAATCCGTCGGCGCATCAGCGGAAGCAATGGAGAGTATGCCGAATTCCGCATGCTCTTGCGTGGAGTGCGTTACAATCCGCCACAGCGGAAGGTGTTGGTTTTAGTGGAGGCTTCATATGGAACTTCCTTTTGGTTTTACTGCGGTGGTCCTGGTCATCGTCGCAATTTATCTCTTCAGCTCCATCAAAATCCTGGCCGAATATGAACGCGGGGTCATATTCCGGCTCGGCCGTCTCTTGAGCTCAGCCAAGGGCCCTGGCATAGTTCTGGTCTTCGCCCCCATCGATCGCATGGTGCGAGTATCTCTGCGGCAAGAGGCACTTGAAGTTCCTCCGCAGGACATCATTACCCGCGACAACGTTACGTTGAAGGTAAACGCCGTGATTTTTCTGCGCGTCATCGATCCCAGTAAGGCCGTAGTCGAAGTTTCTAACTACGTTTATCAGACGTCGCAATTCGCTCAGACAACATTGCGATCTGTCCTGGGGGAGCAGGAACTCGACGAATTGCTTGCACACCGTGAAAAGATTAACTTGCGCCTCCAAAGCATACTGGATATGCACACTTCGCCCTGGGGCGTAAAGGTCACAAATGTCGAAGTGAAGCAGGTGGATATGCCGGAATCCATGCTGCGCGCAATGGCCAAACAGGCCGAAGCGGAGCGCGAAAAGCGATCCAAGATTATCCACGCGGAAGGTGAATTTTCAGCGGCCCAGCGCCTGGTAGATGCGGCCCATTTGCTGGCCACCGAACCGGTTAGCGTTCAATTACGTTATCTGCAAACTTTAACCGAGATCGGCGTCGAGAAAAACACGACAGTGATCTTCCCAGTACCGGTGGACTTCTTTACGGGCCTGCAAAAGATGCTGGGCAAAGGTTCCGACGAAACGGCGCCTGCCGCGAAGACGGCCTAAGTGCAGGCGCTTGAGAATCACTCGGAATATTCGGTTGGAGGGTCGCTCTAGAACACTATCCTGAGCCCCGAAGAAAGCGCAAACTATCGAGGAAGGTTTATGGCCGCATCGCAAGATACTGAAATCACTCTGGGCACTGCTAAACTTCTCGGCTTATTTGTCGGCCTGGTGGTGGTGTGCGCGGTGTTCTTTTCTCTCGGTTACGTGCTGGGGCGCAAGTCCGACAATGGCCCTACGGCCGCGATTGGCCGCCCATTACAATCCGCGCCGGGCGTTAAACCAAGCTCTTCCGCTTCCAATACGCCGATGACGTTTTACAAAGCCGTCGAGCAGAAGGATGCCAATGCTCAACTGACTCCTGCTTCCGAGAATGACAATGGAAGTGCCGGAGTCACGCAAACCTCCGACAGCCAATCGGCAGCTTCGGACTTCGCGAAAAACGAGCTGACCGCAAACTTAAATGATCCAATGAGTGCAGCGCCCGCGAATGGATATCTGGTACAGGTCGCTGCGGTAAGCAAACAAGACGACGCCGAAGCCCTGGTGGACGCGCTCAAGAAAAAGCAGTATCCCGCTTTCACGGCTAACAACATAAATGACAAGCTCTTTCGCGTACAGATAGGGCCGTTCGCCGACATCAAAGCGGCCGAAACCGTGCGAGCTCATTTGGTCGACGACGGGTATAACCCAATTCTCAAGAAATAGATTCCTATGAAGCCAGATCCGATGCTGAATCGCCGTGTGATCTTCAAACTGCATGGCATGGACCCGCTCGACGCTACCATCCTGAAGCGCGATGAGACTGGCTATTGGGTTCGCGGCGGTATGCTCGTGGGTCAACTCGATGGATCCCACTGTTCCCTGCCGGAAAGCGATGTGCGCTATCTGGAGTTCAGTCGCATCGAATGGTTGCGCGCCCCACGTCAGCGCGGCTGATGCTGAAATCCCTTACACAATACCTGCGGGTAAATACGCTTTAGATTGACAGCTGTCGATTTACCGGATATCACTGTGACTGATGACCAATCCAGCCAACTCCCTGGATCGCGTCCTTCATGCTGTCGCCGATCCTACCCGGCGGAGCATCCTGGCCACTCTCAAACACCGCGAAACAGCTACTGCAGCCAGAATTGGCGGCCTGTGCGCCGGGGACATTGAAGAACGCGTGCATCTCTCACAATCCACCGTTTCTCACCACATGGCGATTCTCACCAGGGCGGGTTTGGTTCAAACGGTGAAACAAGGCCAATGGCGATGGTACAGCCGTAATGAAAAAGCCCTGCGCCTTCTGGTGAAAACCTTGCGCGTTCAGCTTTGAGATTTTGCGGATATTTAGTTCGAGTTTGTGCAACCCTGCGACTGAAACGGTCCCGGACACTAGTTCGCGGAAGCAGCCACTGCTTGCGCTTTCTGCAGGAGCCGGCGCGCGTGCGAAATCAATTCGGCAACTTCAAAAGGCTTTTCGAGATAAGGAATGTGATTTTCTTTTAGAAATGTCCGGTCGTCGTGCTGCTCCATTCCGTGCGAGAAGGTAAAGAAAAGACGGTTCTCCATTTCGGGGCAGTTCGTGATCAGCCACCCGTGCGCTTCTCTGGCGTTCCAGTCTGCGGGCATTTGTGCGCTCATGATTACCGCATCGAACGGTTCGGAGAGCAATCTAATTTTTACATCTTCGCTCTTCGTAGCCGTGACCACGCTCGCTCCCGCACCGGTAAGCACGTCCCGCTCGAATTCCAGGACCGACTCGTCGTCTTCCACCAGCAATATACGTCCCTGGATCGCTCCCTCCCGCTTTGGCGCATCCAGTCTCGACGGTTCACAGGGCTCCGCAGCCGCCGCCAATGGCAGCCGCACTTCAACGACAGCGCCACTCGCTACCTCATTGTGCGCAGTGATATCGCCACCATGCTCCTTAACGATTCCGTAACAGATGCTCAACCCAAGTCCGGTTCCCTTGCCAACATTCTTGGTGGTATAGAACGGGTCGAAAATTCTTTTCGGATCTTTAATGCCGGGACCGTCGTCGGCAAACTCAACGTTTGCAAAGCCGCCTTCACCAGCGACTTTGATCTTCAACTTTCCGGCTCGTCCCGTTTCCATGATTGCATCGACGGCGTTATTGATGATATTCAGGAATACCTGCTCGATCTGATGAGAATCGGCAACCACCAGCGCGGGCTGCGCTCCCAGATCCTTTTCGACCGCGATCTGATTGATTCTCAGGTCATAGTCCCGCAGCGCGAGGGTCTCCTCAACCACTTTTCGAAGGTCTACTTCGGACCGTTCTGGTGTTCTCTGCCTTGCGAAAGAAAGCAGATTCTGGACCACCCGGTGAGTCCGCTGCGCTTGCTTGAACATCTTCGCGACATAATCCTGCGCACGATCGTTCAAGCTCTCGCTCTCCAGCAATTGCGCATACCCAAGAATTGCCGTCAGCGGATTGTTTAATTCATGCGCGACGCCGGCAATCAACTGCCCGACTGCTGACATCTTTTCGCTCTGCAAGAGCTGTTCCTGAGTACGGCGGAGGTCATCGTACGCTTTGCACGTTTCCTCATAGAGGCGAACCTTTTCAATCGTTGTCGCCAGCTGCCGGCTGATCGCCACCAGCAGATTCTCTTCTCCACTGGAATACTGCCGCGATGCTTCGCTGCGAAGTCCCATCATACCGATCGGACTTTCTTTGCCCCAGAACAGCACCCATATCCATGCGCCGTCACTACTTGATCGAACGAAGTCGGCCACCGCGCCCGTGAGGTGCGGAAGATATTCCGAGGTAATCACCTCTGCCCGCGAACGCATGACCAGATCGCCAAATCCGTCGGCAAAACTGATCGTGGGAGGCCTGGACTGATCGCGACTCCGCGGTCCCCAAGCGGCCCGCCGCCGGAAAGTGCTCGCATCGGAATCCGCGAGGTAGACCGTGCCACTGTCCGTTCCGAATAGTGAAACAACCTGGCGCAGCGTCAGGTTGAGAATTTCGTCCAAATCGAAGGACTGCGTGGCGACTACCGCCATCGCATTGAGCGCGTTTAATTCACGATTGCGTCGCCGCATTTCGTTTTCCGCACGGCGTTTTTCGGTCACATCCAGGACAAAGCCCTGGAGACGCTCGATCTTTCCTCCGTTGCCGCGTGTTGCAAAAGTGCTTTCCGCCGCCAGCAGCAGGGACCCGTTCTTCCGCCGCATACTGACTTCGAAATTGCGGACGTAATTTTGTCTTTCAATGTCCCTATGAAAAGCATCTCGCTGCGCCGCATCCACCCGGATGTCTTCGTCCAGGTTGCACACGCGCAATTCCGCCCGGTCCTCATATCCCAACATGCGAACGAACGCGTCGTTGCAATCCAGCAGACGGCCCTCCAGCGTGGCGACGTAAACACCTTCCTGCACCTGGTCGAAAAGAAGCCGGTATTTTTCTTCCGCCGAATGTCGCTCGGTAATATCACGGACAATATGGATGGTGCCCTTTTGCCTATTGCCCTGCTCGCTGTAGGAGGAACTGGAGACCAGCGAGTAGCCGCCAAAGCAAGGGTCGGCGCCTTCTGTAATTTCGTCGTTGCCGCGCGCGCAATACGGACAACCGGTCCACTCCCCGAGCGTGTGCGGCAACACCGAGTCGCACGTGTTTCCGATCACATCGGCCGATGATTGTTCCAGTTGCTCCAGCAGAATCTGGTTGGCCTTGATGATGCGGTATTCCGAATCATGCGCCAGAATGATGTCATGAACCGAATCAAATGTATTCCTCCATTGCCGTTGCGAGCGCAGCACCTGTTCCAGCAATCGGAAGTTTTCAAGTGCAATCCCTAACTGCGCCGCACATGTTTCCAGGAACTTCAATTCCTCGGCGGTGAACTTTCTTCTTCTGTTGCTGCCAAACATCAGCATCCCGATCGGCGCTTTTTTTCCAACCACCGGTACGATCAATACTTCATCGATCTTTTCTGACCGAAGCAATTGTGGATTTTCCGGATGGCTCTCCTCACTTCGTCGGGCTTTCTGCGTTTTTCCGTCTTTCAGAATTTGCGCTACGTTATCTCCCAACTTTGCGATGCCGGCTTCCCTCAAGAAGTCCTGCGACACCCCGCAGGCATGGGTTGCCACCAGATGATCGCCTTCGATCAATCGAAACCATGCGGCCTTTGATTGGGTCGCCCTTTTCAGTTCCATCAGGGCCCTGTCCATCATTCCGCCCTGCTGTTCTGCAAGTACAATGCTGTCCGTCAGGGTGGTGAGTACGCTCAACCTTTGTGCTCTGGCTCGAGCCTCCCGAAAAACAACCGCGAGCATGGCTAAACCCATGATCGCGTAGGCAACCTCGAAAGCAGCAGCCGGAAGATGGACCGGGAGGGGCAACCATCTCAAATGCAAGGTCAGCAAGCTAGTCGCGAGTATCCACGTGGCAGGCTCGCGGCGCCCTCGTCGGCCGCGGATTAAGGCCGCCGCCGCGGTCAAAAGTATGATTCTGTAGGAGACTTCAAGAGCGAAGCGCAGCGTCAGGGAATCTGGCCAAAGTAGCGCAAGTGCCACCGAAAACGCGGTCGTGCTCATCGTGATCGCGGCCAAAGGAGCCATCAGGTTTCTTTGGTGGACGTAGGACAAAACTCCGCCAGCCAAAAGTCCTACTGCCAGGACAAAAGCGCCGTGGTCCACAGCGCGAATATAACGACTGGCGAAGGACGCAAGACCGTGAGCTTCCACGAAACTTGCTAACAGCAGAAACGCCCATCCTATCGTCCAAAAGAAACAAAAGCGTTCTCGGAATGCTGCCAACACGAGTACTGATGCGGCAAAAACGCAGAGCAGCGCCCATTCCCCGGGCCGCAGGATAGAAACTCCATACTCTACCGCGCTCCACATCGTCCAGAATGGATCGTTCATTTCAGTCGTTGTGCACCGTTCAGCTCGCCACGCCTCGCACACGTGACACTGCTTGACTTCTGAATACCATGATTGCGTCCGATCTGGATCTAGTTTCCGGACCTCAATGGTTACTTTCGGTATCTCACGACTGGCGTAAAATCGCCGATAGTATCCTGATACGCCTATGCCGGACCGAATTCTTGTAGTGGATGATGAAGAGGCAATTCGCGAGATTGTCTGCGCCATTTTGAACGCCGCCGGTTATGTCTGCAGACAGGCATGCTCCGGCATCGAGGCCCTCGCGCTGCTTAACTCCGGCGAAGTGTTCGAACTCATGCTTTCTGACCTGATGATGGCGGAACTCGATGGAATCGGATTGCTGGAACGCACCAAGGAAAAATTTCCTGACATGCCGGTGGTTATGGTGACTGCCGTACACGACATATCCGTCGCGCTGGCCGCGATTCGCAATGGTGCATACGACTATTTGCTGAAACCATTTGAACGGGAACAGCTATTGAATGCCGTTGGCCGCTCGCTGGAGAACCGCCGGCTCAAGGTGGAAAACCGCACTTATCAAACCGAGTTGGAATCTTTGGTCAGAGCTCGTACCAAGGAACTGCAAGCGGCCGTAGGAGAATTGAAACGCTCCTATGACATCACCCTGGAAGCTTTAGGCGACGCACTTGACCTCAAAGACGCCGAGACTGAGGGCCACTCCCGCCGCGTCACTGCTTTCACTATTTTAATTGCGCGGGCCATGGGTTTGCCCGGCGAGCAAATCGACGTCATCGCGCGCGGTGCTTTCCTTCATGACATCGGCAAGATGGCCATTCCCGACAACATCTTGCTCAAGCCCGGCAAATTGAATGACGATGAGCGGGCGATCATGCGAGAGCATTGCTATCGCGGCTACCAGATGTTGAAGAAAATTCCGTTCCTCACCGAAGCCTGCGAGATTGTCTATTCGCATCAGGAACATTTCGATGGTACGGGTTATCCTCGCGGGTTGCGGGGAAACGAAATCCCCATTGGCGCCCGGATATTCTCGGTCGCCGATACCCTCGATGCCATCATTTCGGACCGCCCTTATCGTCCCGCGCGCTCGCTTTCGGAGGCCCGCGTCGAGATTCAGGCATGGGTCGGACGCCAGTTTGATCCCGAAGTTGTAAAAGTCTTCATGAAAATTCCGAATGACATCTTTGAAGACCTTCGGCGGCAAATTAATTCTCAGAATTATCCTTCTTTCACGTCCGCTGCCACCGCCAAGACCGCATCTTAATCGTCGTCAACAGAAATCGATTCCTGTTCGCGCGGATCGCGCCTAACACACTTTTCAATTGCATAAGAGACCGGCATTATCGTTCTGACAAAGAGTCCGGACTCTCCCGAACGCAGAATAAACTCTAATCATGAGTAGCACGGAGGCTTTATGAGACACCCAGCTGGCGTCTTGGTTTTGACGATGATAGTGATGATCATCGCGACATATTCTTCGGCACAGGACCATCCGTCCCTCACCGCGCTGCCGAATTCTGTCTACATCGGTGCCGACGGTAAATTCGAATCCGCTCCCGACACCGCTTTAATTCAGTTCAACATCTCTGCGCAGGAAGACACCTCGCAGGCAGCCTACCAGCACGCTTCCAAAGACGTGGATGAGGTCCGGCAAGTTTTACGCGCTAACGGCATCGAGCCCAAAGCGGCGAACATCGGATCACTTTCGGTTCAACCAATGTTCGACTGGAAAAATCCCAAGCATAAAGTTATTGGCTACCGCGTCAGTGCGGAAGTCAGCCTTAAACTCAAGGATTTCGCGAAGGTCGGCCCGGTGACGCAGCAGCTCGCCGACGCCAACCTTAGCGAAACGCAGAATCTAAACTACACGCTGGAAAATATTGACGAAGCCAAGAACAAAGCTGTAGAGGACGCCTATCGCCGTGCCCGAAACTCCGCGGAAACTATCGCTCGTGCTAGCGGGCGTACCTTGGGAGAGCTCTCTTATGCATCCGTGGACACGTTCGAAAATCAACGCATGCCAGTTCCGCGCATGGCACGAGCCATGGCCGCCGTGCCAAACGCTGCGCCGCCTCCCACGGAGGAATTCACTCCCCAAACCGTGACAGTAACCGCACACGTGAACACTCTGTTTATTTTGCAGTAGGCAAATCAATCCGTGACGCGCTGCAATCGGAAAGAGTGAGTAGCGTCGTTCGAGAAGTGCGGCGCAAAAAAGGCGTCTTAGCTATCTTTGCGATAGAGCAGATCGCGCATCGCCTGCCGACGGGCTTCGTTCGCTTCCATTCGATTCTTGCGCTCGTCAGCATCTTCACTTTGCTTAACCGTGGGTTCGGCTGAGTCGGGTTCGCTGCACGCTGGACAGCGATTGGCAAAGCCGGGCTTACCCGGCTTGAGTTCAAACTCTTCCGAACAGACCGCGCAAACTTTAATAGGAAAAGCCATCGAAAAATATCTTACTTCAACCTACTGAGTCAGGACGGACATGCACCCCTATAGGAGCCTTCCCTCCGACAGATCCTTGACCAGCGAAGCGTCCGCTTCCAGAAAATCAAACGAAGGCAAAGCCGAGGGAGCAGACCATTGCAAGTCGCGAAAGATGCGGTTTTCCATCTCACCGAGATACTCGCGAACGATGTAGAACCTCAACTCGACGGCGGAACCGTTAGGATAATTATGCTGCACGCGCGCGATCTCATCTCCAATGGTGGCGTGAATCCCCAACTCTTCTTCGAGTTCCCGGCGCAACGCATCTCGAGGTTGTTCCCCTTCTTCAATTTTTCCGCCAGGAAATTCCCACTTCAGAGGCATTGTTTGATGCCGAGTCCTTTGGCAAACCAGTACTTTGCCGTCCTTCTCGATTACCGCCGCTACGACTCGCTTCATATCTCAGTGCCAATCATGCGGAAGCTTAACGGCGAGGAGTTCAGCTAGACGCCACCCAATTTCAGGAGTTCGAACTTGTCCCTTCTCAACTCTCACTTCGACTGCTCCAGCTTTTTTCCCACGACCTCGGCGCAGTATTGGACAAGCACTTGATCTTCAGCTCCGAATGCAGCCGCGAAGTGACTGTCGATATCGAGTTCTCCGACTACTTTTCCATTTACGAAGATCGGAACCACGATTTCGGATTTCGTCTCCAGGGAGCACGCCAGATAGCGCGAGTCCTTTCTGACATCATCGACGACAATGGTCTTCCCGCTTGACGCCGCAGCGCCGCAAATGCCCTGGTTAAGCGGAATACGCGTATGCGGCGTCATCGCCCCCACAAACGCGTCTAGAACCAGCACGGGTGGTTCCGTGCCCGGTTCCAGCATATAAAAACCTGCCCAGTTATACTTCAGCATCCTCTCATTCAGTAGCCGGCATACGCCTTCCATCAGCGCTCTCGCCGATGACGCCGTATTGGCAAGAAGCGCAATTTCATTGCGAGCCTCTTCTACTCGGTTTGCAGTAGGCATAACTAAAATCTTAACTCAAACTCCGAGCTTTCCAGCGGAGACTACTTCCGCTTCGATTTGCCGAATTCCAGGAACTGGTTCAAACAGTTCGGGATGGATGGCATAGGCTAATGCATCGAGCCCGTGCAGCAGCGTAGGAGCGGGTGTATTCAGGTATTCATCTCGTATGCAGTAAACCCGCGCCTCCTGACCGGCACGAGTTCCCTGCCACTTACGATCGACGATCAACTTTTCAAGTGGCACGCGGTCGCCCGCTCCGCACCACGCCGCGATCAGAATATCGGGATTCATTTCGGCCACCTCCTCGCTGGCAATTTGTTTGCCCGCAACGCCCAGAAACTCCCCGCCCGCAGCCGCCACCAACTCCGCCACCCACGCCTGCGATGAGATCAGCGGTTTACCCCATTCCTCACAGAAGACTCTAGGCCGGGGTAATCCAGAGGTTCGAGAGCGAATGTCTTCAATGCGGTTTTGCATATCGGCGATGACCGTGGCTCCACGGTCGCTCACGCCCATCACTCCGGCAATCATCGCAACGTCGGTGTAAATATCCGCCAAGAGTCGGGGAGCAAAACCAAGAAAGCGCGTTCCGCTCTTCAGAATCTCAATAACCGCTTTCTCCTGGTAGGGTACGGACGCGAACACAAGATCTGGACCGACGGCAAGAATTTCCTCGGCGTTTGCGCTCCAGGAGTCCTTCAAAATCACATGCGGATGGTCCGCAAGTTCGGGCACTACATCCCGGCAATACTTCGTGCATGCAACCACGCGATCAAGCTGCCCGATAGCGGCGAGAACAACCGTCGCGCTGGGCTGCAAGCTGACAATGCGCCGTGGCGTGTAATCCTCCATGTTTCCCTTATTGCTGAATATGGCTCAGCGCCATCGAGAGAGCGTCCAATGATAACTGGGCTGCATGCGTGGAACCCTGCGGGAGGCCGCCAACCGCGGCACTCACATCGTCGCGATTCAGCCTTTTTGCTTCTTCGACCGTCTTTGCCCAAACCAGCTCCGTCAGCGCCGATCCACAAGCAATGGCCGCAACACACCCTTTTGCTTTGAATCTCGCCTCCTTAATTTGCCCGTCATCCACCTTCAGGCTCAGCTGCAAGACGTCTCCGCAAGCGGGATTCTCGATGGTTGCCGTACACTCCGCTTCCGCCAATTCACCGGCATTCCGCGGATTCTGAAAATGGTCGAGCAACTGCTGAGAGTACATGGTCCCTCAATTGTAAATGGGCGATTGGCCATTTGTTTTTTGGGCGTACGCTCCCCATCTCCGATTTAACGAATGCCTTCCGGAAAATAAATCTTCCACCCCTTTTCCCGTGCCGCTGCCTCGAGGTCCGGATTCGGATTCACCGCAAACGCTTGCTTTGCCATCGCAAGCATTTCCACGTCCCAGCGAGAATTGCCGAAGGCCGCGTCAATTTCCTTCTTAACCACTTCACGCAGGGCTTGCGGCTTACCTGCGCCGGAGGGCACACGGATGAGCCGATCCGTCCCGATCTCGCCGTCAAGTTCCACCTTCGCCGCCAGGATTCGGCTGGCGGGGATATCGAAGTATTTCATCGCCGCACGAATCACCCATTCGTTCGAAGACGACACCGCCCATACCTCGCAACGTCCTGCTTGTAGACGGCGCACCAGTTCGCGCATTTCTGAAAAGACTTGCTTTAGAAAGAATTTTTCAAAGAACAGACTCGCTGCCTCCAGCATCTTTGGTTCGGAACTGCCGCGGTACATGGTTACCATTTCGCCGCACATCGCAGTCTCATCCACTTCGCCGCGTTTGTATGCGGCGTACCGGTCCCGCATCGCCTTGCGAGTAATTCCTTTCCCCAGTACATCTGGAGCGCCGCCATCTTCGCGGAGCGTCCAGTCGAAGAAACGCTCGCCGGCATCCCCGGACCAAAGAGTGCCGTCACAATCAAAAGCCGCGACACGTGGCTCAAGCTTAATAACCGAATCTAGAAATTGGTTGGTATCGGGATGGAATGTCGGTGGCGCTTCAGCGTGCATAGTACCGACGATAGCCTGATTGAAGGGAAGCACGCAATGTCACAAAACTCATTAATTCAGAGCTTGCATGGGGTAGAACCGATGGCGCACTTTGAGTGCACCCCCCTCAGCTTTTGTTCCACTTCTGACTCGTTAGGCCCTCGTAATCCTCCGGCGTGTTAATGTTCAGCGCCACCAAAGGATCATCGACGTTAACGTATTTTATGTTGGACTGATGCGCGTGTTCCACATCGCGGGCGGTTGAGGTGGCCGGAACATGAAGGAAAGCCGCCATCATTTCCCGACCAATCAGATACGGATGTCCATGACTTCCTGAATATTCTGGAACCACGGCCCATATGCCAGACTCCGACCTTTTATATGCATCCAGCAAGATTTCCAGAGTTGAAAGGCCTACCGGAGGTCGATCAACCAGCGTGATCATCGCGGCGTCGCGGCCTCGATTGAGCACTTCACACAGACCCACCTGCAATGAGCTGAACTGGCCTCGATCTGGGTCGCGATTGACCACCAGCGACGCTCCTTCCGCGTACACAACTGGAGCTAATACTTCTTGGTTCTTTCCTGCAACCACCACCACGAAATCACAAGTCGCCGAAAACGAGCGAATCGCCGCTGAAAGAAATGTCTCGCCGCCTGCGGCCTGCCCCGCCGCGGACGGCGGCCAGGACAGCAACGCTTTGTCCCTGCCCATTCGCGAGGATTCTCCGGCAGCGAGAATCACTCCGCCGAAACTGGAAGCCCGAATCATGCAGCGAAGATAGCAGGAATACCGGAAGATTGTTGATTTTTTGACCGATGGTTGCGGTTTATGCCGGTGAAGAACTTTACGGTTCCGGAATCAATTCGCACCGCCGGCGGTAAGTCACTCTGGTTCATCGAGCGTTGCCCAGGCGTCCACCGCCTGCATCAGGATCGGCGATTTCTCCGAATGGAACCAACTCATATGACCTAGCCCATCGGCAACATGTCGTCTCACTGCAATCAATTCGGCCGTAATCGCAACCGCAATCTCTTCCGGCGTAATGGCGCCGATATCCAGTCCAATGGGCGCATGTACACGGTCGAACGCGTGCGCCGGCACGCCTTCCGTCGTGAGCGTCTTAAAGATTTCGATCACCTTCCGCTTCGAGCCGATCATGCCGATATAGCGGGCGCGGGTCTGAACCGCCCAGCGCAGAATGCGCATATCGTCCCGATGCCCGCGCGTAACAATAACGATGTACGAAGTCTCGTTGGGATCGAGCTTCTGAGTCGCCTCCTCGAAGTCCAGCGCATGCACTTCGCGAGCGCCCGGAAAGCGCTCTTTACTGGCATAGGAAACACGATCGTCCGTGACCACAACGTCGAAGCCCGCATTCGCCGCAACCTGGCAAAGGTTGATTGCCACATGGCCCGCACCGAAAACGTATAGCATCGCCGGAGGCAAAATAGGTTCGACGAATACTTCAAGAGTGCCTCCGCAAACCAACCCGGTATCGTATTTCGGATCCTGATTCAGATCGAACGTCATGGTTCGCGGCTTCTCCGATTCCATCACTTCACGCGCCGCTTGCCAGACATCGGCCTCCACGCAGCCACCTCCGATGGTCCCCACAATCGATCCATCGTCGCGCACCAGCATCTTCGCCATGCGAAACGAAGGAATCGAGCCTCGAACGTTTACAATTGTCGCGACCGCGCCGCGACGTCCGCTACGGCGAAGTTCAACGATTTGCTCGTAAATATCCATCACCTTAAAGCTCCACTGCAGGGTTGAATTATCGGCGGGGAAGCTACAGCAGTCAATCAGGCATATCCCGCAATCCGCGCAAACTAAGCGTTCCGCTCCGGTTCCGAACCTTTTCAGAGATTCCGCTCAAGTAGGCAATCTGGCCCAACTTTTTTCGACGAGAGCCACTTGGGCCTAGCACGACATAGAAGTATCCTTAAGATGCCTTCTGGAGAAAGATCATGAAAGCAGTCCGCATTCATCAGGTCGGCGGTCCGGAAGTTTTGACTTATGAAGAGATCCCTGCGCCGGAACCGCGCAAGGATGAAGTTCTGGTACGCGTGCGAGCTTGCTCGCTGAACCATTTGGATTTGTGGGTCCGGGAGGGGATACCGAAGGTAAAGTTGCCGCGTATTCTGGGTAGCGACGTGGCGGGGGAAATCGCCGCAATCGGCGAATACGTGACAGGGTTGAGCATTGGCCAGCGCGTATTGCTCGCCCCGATGCACTACTGCGGACATTGCCCTAAATGTGTGGCTGGGTTGCAAAATCAGTGCCGTGAATTCACCGTTCTAGGTAATGCCGTAGATGGAGGAAACTGCGAATTCATCGCCGTGCCTGCCGCAACCGTGATTCCGATTCCCGATTCGCTCGACTTCCATCAGGCAGCCAGCGTCCCCCTGGTCTTTGTGACTGCATGGCACATGCTGGTGGGGCGGGCAGGCATCCGCGCCGGACAAACCGTGCTGGTCCTGGGCGCAGGTTCAGGCGTGGGAATTGCCGCCATTCAAATCGCTAAATTTTTTCACTGCCGCGTAATCACGACTGCGGGCGACGAAGCGAAGCTCGCGAAAGGCAAGGAATTGGGCGCCGACTACGGCATCAACCACTACCACCAGAAAATTTCAGAACAGGTCCGAAGGATTACCAATAAAGAGGGTGTCGACATTGTCCTGGAGCACGTCGGCGCGGCTACATGGGATGAGAGTGTGAAATCCCTCAAAAGCGGCGGCACGCTCGTGACCTGCGGTGCAACCACCGGTCCAAATGCCAGTATCGATCTGCGGCATTTATTTGCCCGGCAGCTAACCATTCTCGGTTCTTACATGGGCACCATGGGCGAATTGCATGAAGTGTTGCAACACGTTTTTGCCGGATACTTAAGACCTGTAGTGGACCGCGTTTTTCCGCTAAGCGAAATTCGAGAAGCGCACCAGTACCTGGCGAACAGCCAGATGTTTGGGAAAGTGATTCTGAGCATTTGAACGGAGCCTGAATGGCCAGTCGCTGAACTCGGTGATCGACTCTGAATTCTTTCGACCCAGCGTCGACCACCGATCCAGCCACTAACTACCTTTTTTGACTCATCGCTTTCTTTTTGGAGGCTTCGTGGGAACAGGTTTCCCAGGATTTTTCCCTGCCTTACCTCCACTGCCAGTGGAAGCTCCGCCGGAACTGGATGTAGTCACCGTGTTGCTACGGAGATCGATCACAAAGCTATCCACCACGCTGGCGTTCGGTGTCGAACCCGTCACATAAGGCGCTGAACGATAGCTTCCCACAATTTGGGTCTTGCTCACTTCGAAGCGGAGAAATCCGAAGTTCTTCTGATCGTACTGTTCCAGCGTTAGACCATTCGGCAGCGGCAGCGGAACCGTGGGAGGCGCGCCGTTCACCGTGTGCAGCGTACCCAGCTTCGTATACCCTCCGGCTCCGGCTACGATGCAGGGAATCTCCAGCTTCCCCTTGGGGCCATTGAATGTGCTCGTAAAACGCTGATAGTTGTGCACGTGACCAGACAAAATCAGATTTGGATATCGTTTGACAGCCTGAAAGCTGGTGGAGAGAAGTTGCTCCACCACGCTGCTGCCGGAATGTTCATCGTCGCCGGAATAAGGCGGATGATGCACGGTAACGATCAGCGCCAGGTTCGGATCGGCGGCCGCCAACTCACCCTTGAACCAGTCGATTTGATCCTGATGAAACTCCCCTTCCGTTTCGCCGACGTTCGAGAATAATCCGATGAACGTTGCGAACGGAGTAGTAAAGGTCCAATACACATTCGGCAAATCCATCTGAGTCCGATTCGCCCCGGTTTTCAGCGAACCCGGCTGGCTTGGATCCTTCGACATAAAGTTCTGCACCCAGCCGTCAAGCGGAACTTTATCGGGATCGACCGGCCCATCCTGCGGGTCATCGGGTTGACAATCGTGATTGCCGGCTATCGCCACGATAAAGGCGGGATAGTCCTTATAGGTTTCATAGAAGTAGGCGCCATACCTATCGATGTCGCCGGCAAAGTAGATCACATCGCCCAGATGGTAGTAAAAAGCCGGCTGTCTCCCGTCTGGCGAGCCCTGAACATCCTGCGTCATGATCTCGGCGACCAGATCCTGCGGCCCTGAATCGCGGTAGTCGCCGGTGTCGCCGACCGTGTGGAACACCATGACGCCGGAGTTCTTTACCTTTGAAACGTCCGCGGCAGTGAGCAACTGCGAAAGATCGAACCGGTAGGGCGGCGGCCCATTAGGCGTGGGAAGCGGTTGAAAAGGATAGTGCGGCAGCTGTATGCCCGCTGCGGTGCGTGATGCTTGTACTGGAAAATTAGCCGCTAGAATTGGCGGGATATGACTCTGGCGCTTGCCAGCGCCCCTTCCGGTGCTGAACGAGTGAAGTGGACTCATGGAATTCTCCTTCGAATTTGTGGCCGTGACTGATTCACGCTTACTGCTTCACGCTGAGTGATTCGCGCATGGCGCTGCTGCATCCAGTAAGGCGCACAGCGCTCCCAGGATTTTAGACGGGGCCGTTACTTCTGAAGGGGAAGACAGAAGCAGATTACAGCAAGAAATTCGATTGTCAAGAAGCCTGAGAAATTTGGTAGTGTCCTAACAGTGCACTATTAGGACAGTACCAGAAATTTTAACCAGGTAGTTTAGAATCAATGCATGCCCGAACTAAATTTTGGCCCCTACGTCGACTTCGAGAATGGTAAGAAAATCGTAAAGGATTTGACCTTCGGCAATCCAACGCCTGAGGGAGTTGTATTAACCACTCTCGACTCGGCGGTGAACTGGATGCGTAAGGGATCGATCTGGCCGATGACCTTCGGTCTGGCTTGCTGTGCGATCGAGATGATGTCCATGGGCGCGTCGCGATTCGATATCGCGCGCTTCGGTGCGGAAGTGTTTCGACCCTCGCCACGACAGAGCGATTTGATGATTATCGCCGGACGCGTCTCCAATAAAATGGCCCCCGTAATCCGCCAGTTATGGGAGCAGATGCCGGAACCGAAGTGGGTCATCTCAATGGGTGCCTGCGCGACTTCAGGCGGCGTATTCAACAACTACGCCCTCGTACAAAGCGTCAACCAGGTCATACCTGTCGATATTTATGTTCCCGGGTGCCCGCCACGGCCAGAGCAGCTGATTTATAGCATCACTTTACTGCAGGAAAAGATCCAGAATGAGCGTGGGGCCATTAAGAAGGCGTTGAATCTCAGTTAATCGTATAATTTTTATCCCACTCGCCCATTTTGGAACTCTACAACTCGCGCTTCTTCAATGCTTTAACCTTTTCCCGTCTTAGTCCGATAGGTCCCTTTGTACGGGTACCGAAACCATTGCCCCCTGAGGTGAATCTAATAATCGAGGTGCGACGCAAGCTGTTGCAGCCGGGGGGCCGCACGCTGATTACATCCCAGGTATGATCCGGGTGTGGAAGGTGCTCCATGATGGCAAGATTGTTTGACACGCTGTTCGGTTGTCGTCACACGCGTTACAGTTTTCCGGTCACAGTTCGCGGAACAACCCGGCCCCAAGCCGGGGCCTTGACCGGCACTTACGTCGCTTGCCTGGATTGCGGCAGAGAGTTTCCTTACGACTGGCAAGAGATGAAAGTGATCCACTCCTCGGCGGAGAAGCGGCAATATACCGCCTCGTTGGCGAGCAAACAGCCAGCCTAAGCGTCCGACCGGTTCTCGAAGAGGCGACTTCTATCGAAGAACCGACCATGTAAAAAAGGACCGCAAAGATTGTCTTCTTTGCGATCCTTCTTGACTATTTCCTACTGCGAAAAAGCTCGTGAGCCGCGCTCAGTTCGATGAATCGTCCCGCCGTTTCAACGTCGGACGGTCATCATCGTTGGTCTGGCTGTCTCCGCTGGTACTGCTGCCGTTGCTGGTAGATGTACGTCGCAGGCTGGGTTTATTCTCGTCCTTCTTCTCCAGCACTTTGTGCTTATTCTCAATCGACGCCAGCCGCGCCTTCACGTCATCGAACTCCGAAGTCGTGACCACATACTGCTGCCTCGCCGGCAATATCTTCGCAATTTCTTCTTGCGTCTTCTCGATGCGATCCGGAGTTTGCGGATGCGTGTCAAACGTCTTCGCTAGAGTTCCGGGCTTCTTCTTTTCCATCGCCTGGATTTTCTCAAAGAACGAAACAAACGCCGAGGGATCGTATCCGGCGCGGTACATATACTCCACGCCAAGATAATCCGCTTCCGCTTCAAAGCCTCGCGAAAACTTCAAGAAGCCCATCATCGCCGCTGGACCCGCTGCCTCGTAGGCCCCGTAACCAATTCCGCCGCCCACAAAAATCAAAGGAATCGTCGCCAGTTGCATCAACGTGCCGCGCGTCTGTTCGCGCGCCAGATGGCAAGCTGCAACGT
>PLUJ01000229.1 GCA_003165455.1 Acidobacteriaceae bacterium
ATACGAATGCTCTGAGCTTCGATGTAACTCGCGTCGTGAAAAATCCCGAGGTAGCCGATTACGGAAGAGGAATTGTTGTGGAGTGGCAGGAAGTATCCGTGAATTGCCATTGACTTGCCGTCACGATCGAAAAACTTGCTGTACTCTGCTTGTCCCGCGTCGAGCTCTTTGATCGGAACCGGCGGCTCCTTAAAGAGAGAGGCCAGACTCGGCGTTTCCGCGATGACGTTACCTTGAAGATCGTAANNTAAACAACTATCCCCGCTAAGCGTTCTCTATTCCCGAATCGATTGACGATGCGCCGCAGTTGATCGCGGGAACCTCGCTCCAGCGCGGGCTCGATGATCTCTTGCAAACTTTCAGCGAGGATTCCCGCGCGACGCTCGAGGTCAGCGCGAAGGCCGCGCTTCTCCCCGCGCACCTGACTTCTTGCGACCAGGAAAGTGACTAGCGTAATACCGACAACAAGAAATAAGATTAAACGAAGGCTTAATCTCACTAGCCCCTCAGTCGAATTTGAATTTGTGATTCAGTGTCGCGGGCTGCGATGGAAGGTTCGTCAAAAACGACTCCAATACTCAATCTAGCGTGTGTGCAGGAACCGTGCCAAACCCGCGTTTCTAAGCTCATTCATTTAAGCAAGTTACGGTTGTCGCGTATCCCAGAGCATATAGAAAGTGCTGCATTCTGAAAAATATGCCTCGCCGTCAACGTACTACTAAAAGTTGAGATGTTCAAGGAGCGCAGGAGGTAACAGAACCGCGCATGAACGGATTCTTCGTATCGTGATGGAATAGTGCGACGAAGCCGCAGTGGCCCATTGGACTTAGGAGTCACTCGAACGCCCGTCTTGGGAGGAACCGCACCACAAACTTCAGCAGTTGGGGCGGCTATCCAAAGTGAATCGCTCTTCGGAAGATCAGCGCCAAAATCGATTTTCCTCGCCGCGCATCCAATCCGCTGGAGAACTGCGGTTCAAATGATGATGTGGTAGTCTGAGTTGAGCGAATGGAACCATGTTTTCCGGCCAGGAATGGCCGTTCTCCGAGTCCTGGAACAGACTCCTAAAAAGGAAAAAAGATGGCTATTGCGACGATCAATCCCGCTACCGGCGAGCTTGTAAAATCCTTCGAGGCTCTGACCGACGCGCAAATCGAGAAAAAAATTCAGCGGGCGACCGATACATTTCAGTCATACAAAAAGATTCCGCATTCAAAGCGAGCGGAAATGCTGGTCCGCGCCGCTGAGATTCTAGAGAAAGAAAAAGAAAAGTTCGGCCGCGTGATGACGCTGGAAATGGGCAAGCCTTTTCGCGCCGCAATCGAAGAAGCCGCCAAGTGCGCGGTGGGCTGCCGCTACTATGCCGAACATGGCGCAAGTTTTCTCGCTGATGAAGTAGTCAAGACGCCCGCTACGCAGAGTTTCATACGATATCAGCCGTTGGGCGTTGTGCTCGCAGTGATGCCCTGGAATTTCCCCTTCTGGCAGGTTTTTCGTTTTGCAGCGCCGGCAATGATGACCGGCAACATGGGACTGCTGAAACACGCCTCGAATGTGCCGCAGTCGGCTCTGCTGATTGAAGAAATTCTATTGCGTGCNNCTTATTGGATCCGACAAAGTCGCTGGGATTATTGCCGACCGCCGGATCGCCGCAGCGACTTTGACTGGAAGCGAAGGCGCGGGAATTCAAGTGGCCGTGGCCGCGTCGAAACAAGTGAAGAAAGTAGTGCTGGAGCTGGGAGGCAGCGATCCATTTATTGTGATGCCCAGCGCAAATCTCAAAGACGCCGTTGCGACCGCGGTCAAGGCTCGCGTGCAAAACAATGGGCAATCCTGCATCGCCGCGAAGCGCTTCATCGTGGATCAACGCATCGCTGATGAATTCGAAAAACTTTTCGTTGAAAAAATGGAAGCGCTGAAAATCGGCGATCCATTTGACGAAAGCACGGAGCTAGGGCCGCTGGCTACCGCCGACGGCGTCACGACCCTCGATGCGGACGTACAAAGAACCATCAAGGCTGGCGCAAAATTGTTGACCGGGGGCAAACCGCTGAACCGCCCAGGAAATTTCTATGCGCCCACCGTGCTCGCTAATATTCCCGACGGGTCACCGGCCGCCTGTGACGAGCTTTTCGGTCCGGTCGCTTACCTCTTCCGTGCGAAAGATATAACCGACGCGATTCGCCTCGCCAACGACACGCCTTTTGGATTGGGCGCCAGCGCATGGACGACCGACAAAAACGAGCAGGAACAGTTTATTAATGGGATTGAGGCCGGCATGGTGTTCATCAATCGTATGGTAGCGTCCGATCCTCGGGTACCGTTCGGCGGTGTGAAACGCTCCGGCATCGGACGTGAATTGGGCGTTTACGGAATCCGCGAATTCACCAACATCAAAACAGTCTGGAACCAATAAGATTCGAGTTGGCGAAGGTGAAGACGCTTACCCAGAAGTTCAAATTCGGGCTGAAACACCCCAAGAGCGGGCTGCCGGACTCTACTGCTAGTAGTGGGAAAAAGGTGAGCCGAGAGGCGGACTTGAACCGCCGACCTGCCGATTACGAATCGGCTGCTCTACCAACTGAGCTACCTCGGCATCCTCATTGACTTTAACATCGCCATCACCGCAAAAAAAGCTTCAAACATCGCGAAAACTCCGCCGGGTTCAATGGGAAAACGGGTACATCAGCCACCCAATCGCAATGGCCGCCGCCAAAAACTTAAGGAAGCAAGACGCCGCATATTTAACCCGTTCCAACGCGGTTCTCTTCGTCAATCCTGCAATCGCGATGGAAATCAGCAGCGCGAACAAACACATCGCCGCAAGATGGGAAATCTGCGGCCCGCCGGAGTGCGCGCTGAGGATTTCCGCCCACATGGCGATCACATCGTTCTCCGGCCCAGCGCGATTTCGTACGCGTCGAATACGCTAAGCAGATTCACAATTCCGGCTGCAGCGATGAACCGCGTTCCGTAATCGCCCGCGGCGCGTGAGACATCCGGACCTGCCAATTCAAAGAAACGTGACAGAAAATAAAAAATCCCCGATCCGAAGTCCGCGAAGAAACCGAGCATCGCAAATGGATCGCCCGCCCGCGGAGAAAACACGTTCCCGCGAAGTAGATAACCCGTTATCGCGAGGCCTCCTACCGCGAGGAAAAAAATCAGCGCGCGGCCCCAGCGTCGCAGAGCCAAGTGGCCCAGGCCCGGAACAATCCAAG
>PLUJ01000279.1:0-6928 GCA_003165455.1 Acidobacteriaceae bacterium
CGTGGTCGGAGAGAGTGGATCCAACGGTGCCTAAATATTAGCGTGCGTCTTAAATTCGACGCTCGTATCGTTTGATGGCGGGCATTACTGGATGGTTCGTATCAGGGTATGGTTTCAGCCGTACCGTTGAGATCTCCCGACAATTTGGGCTTCAGCCCCTGCGGTTTCGGATCAAGCTCGTATCTAGGGTTCGCCGATGAATATGGAAATCGGGCGGCCTCGCAAACTAAATTTTTCGCGATCGGATTATTACGAATATAGTCACGGATAGTCGCGAATGCGCCGCTGTCCATAACGCGTACTTCCGAGAAGCCTTTCTGCCATAACGGCGTGTCAAGACGCAGCTCCTTACCTGCCCGGAATGCGAAGCCTCCTTTGATAAACTGCACCGCTCGTTCGATGGTGGAATCGGATTAGACAGTCAGAAGGAGGTGGAAATGATCTGGCATCACCACGAATTCGTGCAGTCGAAATTTCCCCTGACCTCGATAGTTGTAGAGGACGTCGACGAACAACGCCGCGGAGCGATCGGACTGAAGAAGATTTCGCTTCCCGCTGATCGAAGAAGTGATAAAGAAAGTTCGCGCGTGGGCGACAACGTGAGAGGGATGCGCATGACGCCTTGGNNGGGATCGCCATAACAGCAGCGGCTGAAGCCGGTTCCTTTTTTGATCGTGCATTCGGCACGCCTGAAAGGCGTGCCCTGATACGAATCTTTACATCTTTGCGGATGAATGGATTGTGACGAGTGTCACACGCTGATGGTTTTTGTATCAGCTCGTCCAGATCGGGAAATCGGAACGCCTGAACGATGCAGGCGGTCAAGGAATTACTTGACAGGCTCATTGCTTCCCGGCACAATTCTTCCGCGCTGCCCTTTGTAGAAGTTTACCTTCCCTCCGTGAAAGGTTGCGCCGGCCCTGCATTGCAGTCCAAGTAATCCTTTAAGGCGAGAAGTGTCTATCAACTTTGAAAGAGAGGCGTATGAATGAACTACTGGCCGTTGTTCTCTGTCTTGCGATTCCTTCTACGGTCCTAGCCGGAGACAATGGCTACAAAGTTATCTATGACGGAGGCTCCATAACCGACTCGAAAGCCGGAACCGGAATGAAATTGCTTATCGAGTCGAACCAGATTCGACTTGTCAAAGATAAGGCAGACGTCATCACAATCCCGGCATCGACCATAACAGAGATCAGCTACGGACAAGACGTTCACCGTAGGGTAGGGGCCGCGATTGGCCTTGCGTTTATCTCGCTCGGTATTGGAGCCCTGATGGCGTTGACCAAGTCTAAGAAGCATTTCGTGGGCCTTACATGGGTTGACGGTGACAAAAAAGGCGGTTTCGCCATGCAGTGCGACAAGAACGACTATCGCGGCGTCTTGGCTGGGCTCGAAGGTGTGACGGGAAAGAAGGCTGTCGATTCCGACGCAATGACCGTAAAGAACTAGGGTGTACTTTAAAGCTCAGACCTGGCGACAACGGAAGCTCTTAAGAATAACTTCCGTTGTCGTCCAGTTAACGAGCTACTTACTCGAACCTTCACCTTGCATGCTTCCGCTCGCTTCGCCTAATTCGAGAGAGAATTTCTTTCCCTCGAAGCGGACGCCTGCCAGTGTCTTGGTGCCGCTGCCATTGTCGCGCGTCACTGCGGCGCTGTTCGCGGCCGGGGTTTGCAATTCGACCACTTGCGCCGCAACTTTTGCGACCACCTTCTTGCCTTGCAGAATGCTGACTTCAACGTTTGGACCGCTTCCATCCCACTCCACTTTGTAGTCCCCAGGTTTCAGGGCGGTTCCGTTCACCATTACGGGATTTTCAATCTGCAAGCTGGCCTTGGTTGAAGCAAAGGCACTCGAGGCCAAAACCAACGCTAAACCGAAGACAAGACTCTTGGAGAATGTTGCGACCTTCATGACTGCTCCTTTTTTCTTTCCCGATATTGAGTCGGGAAACGGTTAGGGGCGGCCCGCTGACGACTCCCGGAGAAAGCACTTTGTGTTTCACCGCAAATCGCCTACAATTCAACGGCTGGGGTTCAGCAAAAGTTCAGCGGGCAAACCGCAAGGCTTGCCTGGCTCTGCACAAGGGTTTTCTCACCTGGGCCGCCAAACCGAAAGTGAAAAAATCCCTGAACCCCGCTAAGAATCTTTGATTATGACGAGTCCAGAAATTCATCTGAACTCGCCTTCCTCTCCTACATTACGCAGCCACATTCCTGAAAGTTCCCGAAGTTCGATTATTTCGGCAACGCTGCACGCTAGTTTGACGCAGAGTGCCAGACGCCGTTAGCAGGAAGTCTGCAGCTTCCTCGGCCAGGCTCGCAATTAACCCAGACAAGAGAAAACATAGCCTCAGTGTGGGGCCGTTGCACGTTAAGAATGGCTGATGATTAAAATGTAATGTGGCTTGTCGAAAAGGTTTGCAGAAGAAATCAGACCGGAGAGAGAAGGATGTTCTACACGGCGTCAGTCTGCGTCGCCGTGCTGCCTGTCGACTGACCAGATACTGGCCTGATCTTTTTCAAACGGGTAAACATGCACCATCCAATTGAAAATGACCGGACGGAATGTTCCGCCCGCGGCATCACACGCTTCCTGCGTAGCAATGGATCCTCTTAAACCAAACTGCGAATTCGGCGCCAGCATTTCCATACGATGGCCTGGCGGCGGAACACAGAAGTTCACGTGCTCGTGCCATCGTGCGATGCTGAGTGGAATGCGTTCGTCGAGTTGATCTTCGCTAAAGCGTTTCGGCGCGGTGTACATTACGCCAACCAGTTGGTAGTCGGCGCCATGCTTCTCGTAGAGCAGGGACGTAGGATGCTCTGGGTTGAAACTGTGACCTGCCTCGAACCCGTACCTGTAATTGGTGAAGTGATAAACCTTCTGTGGAACATTAGGCAGGAATATCTTAAAGCCATCTGCCAGCGCGGTATGGTAGTCGGCATACTTTGCCGCAACCGTGCGTGCAACTTCCACCACCTGCCGGGCTCGCTCGGCATCGCCGGGCTTCGCGGGGCGCGACTCCGTCATCTTCATATGCGGTCCCATGTCCATGTGACCTTCCATGGCGTGCATGGCATGGATACCGGCGTCGTGGTCGGGATCAGCGCCGGCAGCTTTGTCGTTCGACGCGCCGTGCCCCGACATGTCCATCCCGGACATATCTTGCTGTCCGCTTTGAACCGTAGCGCTGTTGGCCGGCAGTGGGCTCCAGGTGGCGCCCAATAAGAAAAGAGAAATCAATACGACGAGTCGTACGTATATGTGAGATCGCATCATAGTCTCCGCAATCTACAGCTCACTTCTTATAACCTGCGGCAACCGGAATGTTTCTGCAAGCGCTGTGCGTTGCCAGGGATTACAGGAGTAACTTCTCTCAACGTGAGATGAAAAGGAAATCTAGCTCAGATTCTGGCAGATGACGAGGCGGTGAAGTTCTGATACACCTAAGGGCTTGACTCTCGAACTTGCCATTTTTCTTTTCGTTGCGGGGGCGCTGGGCGGGGCGCTGAATTCCGTTGCCGGAGGCGGCAGTTTCATCGCATTCCCGGCGCTGCTGTTCACGGGAGTTCCACCTATTCCGGCAAACGCCACCAACACGATTGCGTTATGGACCGCTGCCGCAGCCAGCGGAGGAGCATACCGCAGCCGCTTAAATGTGCCGCGCCGGGTAATGGTGCCACTGCTCAGCGCCAGCCTGGTTGGCGGCCTGGCTGGAGCTGTGCTGCTATTGAAAACTCCCGCCCAGACATTCATGCGCGTGCTTCCGTGGCTCACGCTCGGAGCAACATTGTTATTTGCCTTTGGCAGGAAGTTGGCCGGATTGCGTGGGTCGGTGATCGAACACGAGATTACGAACGCGGCGCTGGTGGCGGTGACGTTCTTTCAATTCGCCGTCGCAGTCTACGGCGGATATTTCGGCGGAGGCATGGGCATCGTAATGCTTGCCATGCTGGCCACGCTGGGCATGACCGACATTCACGCCATGAATGCCTTGAAGGCCGTCATGGGATTCGTAATCAATGGGATTGCCGTGGTCACCTTCATCGTGGCTGGCGCGATTTATTGGGAGCAGGGCATTGTAATGGTCGTCGGGGGAATTGCGGGCGGGTACTTAGGCGCGCATTACGCGCTGAAGCTGCCACAGGCCTGGGTACGGGTTTTCGTCGTGCTGGTCGGCACCGGGATGACAATCTATTTCTTTGCAAAATCCTATTGACGTTTTTGCAAAATCCTATTGACTGAGTTGGATTGCTTCGCGGCGATTCAGCCACCAGACACCCGCGTTTAAATAGACCGCATAGGCCATCCATACAAGGTAGGGCAGAAGAAGCGCTCCGGAGAGTGCGGAAACTTTCCAGAACATAACCACATTGGCTAGAACTGTCAGCCAAAGCAGCGCAATCTCAACTAAAGCCAAACCGGGCTGACGCATTCCAAAAAAGATTGCCGACCACGCAGCGTTCAGCGCGAGTTGAAACAAAAACACCGTGATCGCTGCGGTCGCGCCTTCCCAGCCGAATCCCACCCGCCACACATTCCAGGCGGAGACTATCATCAGAAGATAAAGGAGAGTCCACACCGGTCCGAAGTAGGCCTGGGGCGGATTTCCTGGCGGCTTGCGAAGCCCGGGGTACCAAGTTCGAACCGAACGGGCAGTGAAGGCTGAGGCAATTCCGGCCGTGGAAAGGGTGAGAGCAATAAACCCCGCCAGCGCGATGAGCAGGCTTCTGGACAAGCCCTCATCCTACCGTAATCCGGTGCGCAAGATTTATCCCAGCGGCGCGGAAACATGTTCATGGACGATCATCCACTTGCCGCCCTGATTCTCCCAAATTACGGTCCAACGGAAGGTGCCCATCTCGACCTTGCCACCAGTTGTCGTCATCTCTTCGTTCACCGTCGCCGTTCCCCAAACCAAATCGCCATGGGGGTGAATCGCGGCGTCGTCATTGACCGTGAACTTCGCGCTCTTGTAGTTTGCGGTTAGGTTTTTTGCACCTTTCTGGTATTCATCCCAGCTGGCGTACTTCAGGGGAGCGATGTCGTAAAACGTATGCGGACCGCTGGCATAGAACATCGCGGTATTATCGGGGTTCAGGGTGGCCCATCCGTCCCAAATTTTCTGCATATAGGCTTTATCGGGAACGGGACCCGCCGCCGGTTTCTTCGGCATCGGTTTTGCCATTGCGAACGTGACAGTCATCCCTAACAGCGAAACCATGATTAATTGATAGAGTCTTGGACGCATCATTCGTTAGTCCTCCGAGGGTCGCCGGCATTCTCGCACAGTCTTTGCAGTCTGCCAAGAAGGGCGGTTGAAATTGTTTTACGGAGCATACTATTCCGCCAGGGACAAGCTAATCCGCATTTGTTAACTCGTCGTTGACAATCCGTCGCGCCCTCCGGTATCTTTAAAGCTTTGGGAAGTCTCGCGGTTGCCCGCCTGATGGTCTGGCGTCCTCGCCGGGGAATCAACGAGCGGTCTTCTTTCGTACTTCAATCGCGTATCGTAATTTTCAATCGCGGTTCGCTATTTTTTCAATCTGGGAGAGTTCAGATGTCAACCTATTTCCCCAAACCGGGGGAAATCGTGCGCAAGTGGTACGTCGTGGATGCGGATGGACAAACGCTCGGGCGGATGGCTTCGCAAGTGGCGCGTATCCTCATGGGCAAAGAGAATCCGCAGTACACACCCTTTCTCGACACCGGCGATCATGTGATCGTCATCAATGCGGAGAAAGTGAAAACCACCGGGATGAAGTCCGAGCAGAAGCAGTATCACCACTACACGGGCTATCCGGGTGGCCTGCGTACCGAAGATTACCGCAAGCGTTTGGTGCGTAAGCCGGAACGAATTATCGAGGACGCGGTGCGGCGCATGCTACCGAAGAATAAGCTGGCGGCGCACATGCTCTCAAAGCTGAACGTTTATAAGGGCGACAAGCATCCGCACGAAGCGCAGAAGCCGCAGCCGTTTCAGATGGAAGTGCGGGCGTAGCGGGCGTAAGGACACGGCGGCTAATGCCCTCAGATTTAGAGATTGAGTCGGCACGCCTGAAGGCGCGCCCTGATACGAAGTGAAAATGCGAATCAACGCGCGAAGCGAAGATACGGAAGTGAAGACACGAATCGAAGGTAACGAAATTAGAAGATACGGAATCGAAGTACCAGGAGCTGGAAGCTAAATGGCAGAATTGGTTCAATACTACGGAACGGGACGGCGGAAGCGGGCGATTGCGCGGGTGTATCTGCGCCCCGGCAGCGGCGATTTCAAGGTGAATGGGCGTGAGTTCGAGGAGTATTTCGTAACTCCGGCGCAGCGTTCGGCGGCCAAGGCCCCGCTTGCCTCCACGGACACGGGTGCTTCCTTTAATATCGTCGCCAGCGTTCTAGGCGGAGGCGTGCGCGGACAAGCCGACGCGGTGAAACTGGGGATCGCACGGGCTCTGATGGAGTTCAACGCCGAACTGCGTGGCAAACTGAAGTCAGAGGGTATGGTCTCTCGCGATTCCCGTGGCAAGGAACGTAAGAAGTACGGACAGAAGGGCGCAAGAAAGCGCTTCCAGTTCAGCAAGCGGTAATTGCGGGAGTAGGCAACAGCAGGTTCCTCACCGGGCTTTCGGCCCGGTTCGGAATGACAACGGTTTTTTGGTGGGACTGGCAAACTTTGGGTTTTAGCTAAGGGCTGATGGCTGAAAGCTGGCAGCTGGTTTCTGGGTGTTCAATTCTTCCTGTGCCTCGCGGCGCGGGGCAGGGAATGGCAATCCGGAGCGGTTACTACGCAAAGGATGCAGACTGAATAAGGAGGTTCATTGGCTACTATCACCATGAAGGAGTTGCTCGAAGCGGGAGTTCACTTCGGGCATCAGACGAAGCGCTGGAATCCCAAGATGAAGGAATACATCTTCGGAGAGCGCAA
>PLUJ01000279.1:6954-20131 GCA_003165455.1 Acidobacteriaceae bacterium
ATCGCCGAAGAGGCGACCAAGTGCGGTGGGTTCTATATCAACCAGCGCTGGCTCGGCGGACTGCTGACCAACTGGATTACGGTGCAGAAATCGGTGAAGCGGCTGAAGGAACTCGACGAGATGGCCACGGATGGCCGCTACGAGTTGCTGCCGAAAAAAGAAGTGATCAAGCTGGAGCGCGAGCGCAAGCACTTGCAGGCCAATCTGGCGGGCATCAAGAACATGAGCCGGTTGCCGGATGCGGTGTTCGTGATCGATTCGAACAAGGAACAGATTGCGGTTCGCGAGGCGCGGAAGCTGGGCATTCCGGTGGTGGCAGTGGTCGATACGAATTGCGATCCCAGCGAAGTGGATTATGTAATTCCCGGCAACGACGACGCGCTGCGGGCGATTCGTCTGTTCACGTCGAAGATTTCGGAGTCGATTGCCGAAGGCGCTCAGATGATGAGCGATAAACAGATTGCCGATATGACAGCGGCAACGGAACAGGCGCAAGCTCGTGAAGCCAAGCAGGCTCAGGATGCCGCGGACGCGCTTGAGGTTCGTGAGCAGGCCGCCGCCGCTGCCTCGGATCTGGCCGACATTGGCGAAGACATCAGCATGGAAGAGGTTCTGGGTCCGGGAACGGTGAAAAAGCCGGTCGCCAACGAAGAAGCGGACGTTGAGATTCCGCACGTCGAGAGCCAGACGGTTTAAGCGAAATTCTCGGTTCTTAGTGTAGAGGAAAAACCGGGCTTTAAAAACAGACCCGCGCGGGTCGTCCGGCGCGGGTCAAAGTTTGTAGAAGAACATCTAAGGCTAGAGAGGTTGGCTCAACGTCCTTTGGGCGCACGAGCCACCTGGCAAATACATCAACACGAATATGAATACTAAGTAAGGACCTTCATCAATATGGGTACTACGAGTGTGAATATTTCTGCGACACAAGTGAAAGATCTCCGGGAGAAAACCGGGGCTCCCATGATGGATTGCAAACAGGCACTGACGGAAGCCAAGGGCGACATGGAACAGGCTGTCGTAATCCTGCGCAAAAAAGGCGTCTCGGTGGCGGCCAAGAAAGCAGCGCGCGTAACCAGCGAAGGAGCGGTGACCAGCTATATTCATGCCGGCGGTAAGATCGGCGTGCTCCTCGAAGTGAATTGCGAGAGCGATTTCGTGGCGCGCACGGAAGATTTCAAGGAGTTGGTTCACGATATTGCCATGCATATCGCAGCCAGCGATCCGAAGTACGTTCGCAAAGAGGATGTCACGGCGGCAGATTTCGCACGCGAAAAAGAAATTTTTCTGGCACAGGCCGTAGCCTCCGGCAAGCCGCAGAATATTGCGGAAAAGATGGTCACGGGCAAGATGGAGAAGTTCTACGAGGAAGTCTGCCTGCTGGAGCAGCCCTTCATCAAGGACCAGACTGTCTCCATTGCGCAATTGATCGCGGCAAAGATCGGCAAGCTGGGCGAGAACATCAGCGTGCGGCGGTTTGCGCGCTTCAAGGTTGGCGACGCAAGCGAGACCGTCGCGATCACCAAACCGATAGAACAGAAAGCGGAGTAATCACGGCGCCCAAGCGGGCGCCTTTCTTTTAGTTAGACAAAAGCCGGGCCAGCCGCCGGCGTTAAGAACCCACATGACTGCTTCCGCTCCAGCCTTTAAGCGCGTTCTGCTGAAGATCTCCGGCGAAGCTCTGGCCGCCAATCAGGGTTTTGGCGTGGACACGACGCGGATTCACGAGATCGCGGCGGAATTGGCAGACGTTTATAAGATGGGCGTACAGTTGGCCATTGTGGTGGGCGGAGGGAATTTTTTTCGCGGAGTTGCAGATCAGGCGCGAGATATGGACCGCGTTTCCGCCGATCACATGGGGATGCTTGCCACCGTCATCAATGCTCTCGCTTTGCAGGATGCGTTGGAAAAACAGAAAGTCTACACTCGGGTGCAAACCGCGATTGAGATGAATCAGGTAGCGGAGCCTTTCATCCGGCGACGCGCCATTCGCCACCTCGAGAAGGGCCGCGTGGTGATCTTCGCGGGCGGAACCGGCAATCCTTACTTCTCAACCGATACTGCCGCATCGCTCCGTGCGATGGAGATCAAAGCCGATGCCATTCTTAAGGCCACCAAGGTCGATGGTATTTATGATGCCGATCCGATGAAGGTGAAGGATGCCAAGAAATTTGTCGACATCACCTACATGGATGTTTTGAGACTTGGGCTGAAGGTCATGGATTCGACCGCAATCAGCTTGTGCAAAGATAACAACTTGCCGATTATCGTTTTCAATCTGAATCAGCATGGAAACATTCGCCGCGTGCTCAGCGGGGAGAAGATTGGATCGAGAGTCAGCGCGTAAAGCCGGGACGTTTATTGGATTTATAATTCAACCTTTTGATAGTCTGATTTCATACGGAGCTGCCTGATATGGCGCAAGCATCAATGGCCACAATTCCTGGCCTTAAAGAAACCTACGTTCAACTGAAAACCCGCATGGAAAAGGCGGTCGAGGACTTCCGCAAGGCGATGGCCGCCACTCGCACCGGCCGGGCCTCGGCGCATATGCTGGATAGCGTAAGTGTCGACTATTACGGCTCGCAGATGCCGCTCAACCAGATTGCCCAGGTTCACGCGCCGGAGCCGCAGATGATCACGGTGCAGCCCTTCGACGCGTCGCAGGTGGGCGCAATCGAGAAAGCTATCCGCACCGCGGAACTCGGCCTAAACCCTATGAACGATGGCAAACTCATCCGCGTGCCAGTACCAGCTCTTACCCAAGAACGGCGCCAGGATATGGTCAAGCATCTGCATAAAGTCCTGGAGGAGCATCGCACGGCCATTCGAAATATACGGCGGGACGGCAACGACGCGATCAAGAAGGCGATGAAAGACAAGAAAATCGCCGAGGATGACGAAAAGCGCGCGCTGGAAGAGATCCAAAAGCTCACCGATGACGAAATCAAGAAGATGGAAGAGATGAACAAAGCGAAAGAGAAGGAAGTGCTCTCTCTGTAGTTCCTTGAGGAACCCCGAAGTTGTGCCTGCCCGCAGCACAAATCACACTCCCAGCCAGACAGCAGCAAAACGCCGGAGGTGCTACAGGGATTGTCCGGCTTTTTTTCGCACGTATAATCGGGGGATGGCGAAACAGATTGTCCATGCCGCGTGTCCGCACGACTGTCCTGATGCGTGCGGAGTGCTGATCACGGTGGAGGATGGGCGCGCCACAAAGATCGTCGGTGATCCCAATCATCCGATGACCAACGGTTTTCTCTGCGCAAAAGTGGCCAAGTATCTAGATCGGGTTTATTCGCCCGACCGTGTTCTTTATCCAATGCGACGGCTCGCGCCAAAAGGGATTGCTCGCGAAAACGCGGGCGAGGGCGCCCGCGCCACACAGGATGCTTCTATCTGGCAGCGGATTAGTTGGGACGAGGCTCTGGATGAGATCGCAGAGCGTTTTCGCAAGATTATTGCCGAGTGCGGATGCGAAGCGATTCTGCCCTTTTCCTACGGAGGAACGCTCGGCGCAGTGAATGGCGGTTCCATGGACCGCCGGTTCTTCAGCCGTCTGGGCGCTTCCGAGCTGGAGCGCACGATCTGTTCTTCCGCCGGTGAAGCTGGAATCGAATCGGTATTCGGTGTGAAACTCGGCACGGAGCCTGACCAGTTCGTCCACTCGCGCTACATCATCGCGTGGGCTTCCAACATTCACGGCAATAATGTTCACTTGTGGCCCTATATCGTGGAAGCGCGGCGCAGGGGCGCAAAGCTGGTAGTCATTGATCCCTACCGTACACGGACAGCGGCATGTGCCGACTGGTATCTGCCGATCAATCCTGGAACGGATGGCGTGCTGGCGCTGGCGATGATGAACGTGATCATCGGCGAAGGCCTCCATGACGCCGATTATGTTTCGAAACACACATTGGGCTTCGATGAGCTGTGCGAGAAAGTAAGAGGTTATCCGCCGGAACACGCCGCCCGATATACGGGAATTTCGGCGGAAGATATTCGTAAGCTGGCGCGCGAATACGCCACCGTAAGGCCGTCGGTGATTCGGGTGAATTATGGCGTGCAGCGTTCGGACGGTGGGGGCATGGCGACGCGCGCGATTTCGATGTTGCCCTGCATCATCGGCTCGTTAAAAGAAGTGGGCGGCGGCATCCACTTGTCGACCAGCGGCGCGTTTGATCTGAACAAGGCAGCGTTGCGGCGTCCCGATCTCGCGCCCTTTGGCAAGGTGCCTCGTATTGTCAGCATGGTGCAACTCGGCAAGGCGTTGAACAATCTGAGCGATCCGCCCTTAAAAGCGCTATTTGTTTACAATTCGAATCCCGCAGCAGTCTGCCCCAACCACAATGAAGTGGTGCGTGGACTGAAACGTCCTGACTTATTCACCGTCGTTCACGAGCAGTTCTTGACCGACACTACCGATTACGCCGATATTGTGTTGCCGGCGACGACGTTCTTCGAACACAAGGATCTGCAGGCAGCGTACGGCCACTACTATCTCCAGATTTCAGATCAGGCGATTGAGCCCCTCGGGGAGTGCCGCGCGAACGTCGATATGTTCAAAGCCCTGGCCGCCCGCATGGGATTCGATGAGGAATCTTTTCGAGAAAGTGTCGACTCGATGATTGACGGCGCGCTTGCGTCGGAGAATCCTTGGATGAAGGGAATCACGCGTGAGCGATTGCAGCGCGAAGGGCAAGTGAGACTGAACTTTAGTGGCGATTCGCCGGCAGCTACTGCCCAAGCTCACGATTCTAAGAACAGCGAATCAAGCCAGCCGCAACCATTTCTACCTTTCGCCAACGGCAATTTCCGCACTCCCTCGGGCAAAGCCGAATTGTATAGCGAAGCCATGAAAGCACTCGGTCTCGATCCCGTTGCCGAGTTTACCCCTCCATCGGAGTCGCGGCATGGATTGGAGAAAAAAAAGTTTCCGTTGGAATTTCTTGCGCGCAAAGCGGACAACTTTATGAATTCGACTTTTCCCAACCAGCCTTCCGTGCGTCAGATGGAAGAAGTTGATCTGCTCCAGATCCATTCCGCCGACGCCAAGCGGCGTGCCATCGCCGATGGAGATACGGTTCGGGTCTATAACGACCGCGGAGAAATCTTTCTGAAAGCGCGGGTGGATGGCGTGGTTCGGCCTGGAGTGGTAAGTTCGACGCTCAACTGGGCGAAGTTGAGTCCGGGTATGCGCAATGTAAACGTGCTTACTTCAGAAAAACTTTCGGATCTGGGCAACTCCGCGACGTTTTATTCCGTCTTGGTTGAAGTGGAGTCAATCCACTCCATTCGGTGAAGTCACGGCGCGAATTGTGACTTGGACGCGTTCTCGTTTTGTACCGTATAATTGGCGTTTTCCCACATCCCTTAGACTGAGGTCGTAGCGATTCATTTTCGCTTTCATACGGACATTGTTGTGCCCGAGAACTGCTGCGGCGCCGCATACACTCCATCTTCTTCCTTCTCACGGCCTTGGCGCCGGGTCCGAATGAAGAGGTGCGGATGGGTTCTGGGCATTCTTCTGGCCATTCTCCTCGCATCGTCAGGCTGGGCGCAGACGGACGTGATCTCGGAAATCGATGTCACCGGCAACCGGCGGATTCCCAAAGAGACGATTCTCGCCCGCATTTTCACGCATCCGGGAGATGTCTACGACTCCGCCGCTTTGGAGCGCGATTTCAACGCGCTGTGGAATACCGGCTACTTCGAGGATATCCGCTTCACTCGCGAACAAACTCCGAAGGGCTGGCGTTTAACGATCCAGGTCAAGGAAAAGCCCACGATTCGGGATATTAGTTATGTGGGTTTGAGTTCGGTAAGCAACAGCGACGTACTCGACCGCTTCAAGGAAGCGAAGGTCGGTTTGTCGGTTGAGAGTCAGTACGATCCCACGAAACTAAAGAAGGCGGAAGTTGCGATCAAAGGCCTTCTCGCCGAGCATGGCAGGCAATTTTCCACGATAAAAACGGAGATTCGCCAAATTCCCCCGGCTGCCATCGGCATCACGTTCGTCATCAAGGAAGGTCCCAAGGTTAAGGTCGGCAAGATCAAGTTCGAAGGCAACAAAAACGTGAAGACGCGAGTTTTGCGTTATGCCATGAAGAACCTGCGTCCCATCGGCATTCCGCATTCCATCTTCCTTGAGAATATCTTCGCTCGAACTTACGACGCCACCAAGCTGGATGAAGATACCGAGCGGGTTCGGAACGAATATCAGAATCGCGGATATTTTAAAGTCATCGTGAATGAGCCCAAGACGAAAATTCACGATACGGGGCACGCGGGCGTTCATATCCCGCTTTTGCAGGCCGGCCCTGGAAAAGCAGTCGATATCACCATGCCGATCGAGGAAGGGGACCGCTACACGTTAGGCGGGATTACCTTCAAAAATAACAAAGCGGTCTCCAACGTGAAGGCTCTGCGCGGACTGTTCCCCATTAAAGATGGCGACATCTTCAGCAAGGAAAAAGTGGGAAAAGGTTTGGAAAACCTGCGTAAGGCTTACGGCGAGCAAGGCTACATCAATTTCACGTCGGTGCCGGAAACACGATTCGATGACGACAAGAAACAAATCTTTCTCGACATCGACGTGGATGAGGGCAAGCAGTTCTACGTTCGCCGCATCGAGTTCCAGGGCAATACCACCACCCGCGACAAGGTAATCCGCCGCGAAATTGCGCTGGAAGAAGGCAATATCTACAATTCGCGCCTCTGGGAATTGAGTTTGTTGCGCTTGAATCAACTGGGCTACTTCGACCAGTTGAAGCCGGACGATCCTACCGTTACGGATCGCAAACTCGACGAGAAAGACGGCCTGGTCGACCTGACTCTCAAGGTCCACGAAAAAGGCAAGAACAGTATCGGTTTGAACGGCGGGGTGAGCGGACTGGAAGGCGCTTTCGTCGGGGTCAATTACTCGACAAACAATTTCCTTGGGCTTGGCGAGACCCTTACGGTGCAAGCCAGCCTGGGAAATCTGGCGCGCAGTGTGCGTTTCGGATTTACGCAGCCTTACTTGTTTGACCGCCCGCTGCAGTTCGGCTTCAACGTGTATCTGAACCGCGTCAGCTATAACCAGGCCCGGCAGCTTTCCATCTTCAGCGGACAAACGCTTAACCTGCCCAGTGCAGTATTGCAAAATCTGCAAAACTATACGCAGTCGAGCGCCGGTTTCACATCTTCGTTAAGTTATCCGCTGCGGCGATCTTTCAAACGGGTTGGAATCACATATTCGTTTGATCGTTCTTCCTTGCTGGCTCTCAGTTCCGCGTCGAGGAATTTGTTTGAATACCTCGCGTTCCGCGGCATCTCCGGACCGAATGCGCTTGAAGGAATTATCACCAGCAAGATTTTTCCCAACTTCTCCTTCAATACCATCAACAGTCCCATCTCGCCCCACAGCGGCCACTCGTTTACCGTGGGTGCGGAGTTCGCGGGTATCGGTGGAACGGTGCGTTCCATCCGGCCGATTGTGGAGTACAAGAAGTTCATTCCGGTTCAGAACCGGCGAAACGCGCTGGGGTTCAGGGTTCAGGGTTCGCTCATTAGCGGCTACGGTGGATTGGTCGCTCCGCCATTTCAGAGGTCTTATCTGGGTGGCGAGAACGATCTGCGCGGCTTCGATATTCGTTCCGTATCTCCGGTGGCATTCCTGCCCAGCGTCGGTTCCATTACGCTGACGAACCCGGATGGAACGCCAGTTCCGAAGAATGCTCAGAACCCGCTGCTGGGAAATTTGGCGGTGCCGATTCCGGTGGATCAGATCACGTTCCCCGGCGGCGACCTCAGCATCATTACGAATTTGGAATACCGCATCACGATATATGGGCCGGTCGCTCTTGCGCCTTTCGTGGACGCCGGAATCAATCCAATCTTGCGGCCATCGCAGTTACAGATTGCCTCGCAACAATATGATCAGGTGATCAGCGCGCAATTCGGATGTCCTGCGCAGGACCAGGCTACGGCGACCGCTACCGGAACCGGGTGTACTCCCGGAAGCGTGTTGAAACCAACTCCGTCGGACCAGTTACAGGTGCTGGGCTCGACGAATTGGAAGCCGAGAATGTCCACTGGTCTCGAACTTCAGATGTTCTTGCCGGTGATCAACGCGCCCTTCCGCATCTACTGGGCGTATAACCCGCTGCGGCTGGATAGTCCGGCGACTCCGCCGATTCCGATCACGCGTTCCATGTTCCCCAACACAGCCGCTGGCGACTACACGTATCACCTGGCTGTGAACGCATATGCGCCCAGCTTTCTGTTGCGCGAGCCGCGCAAGACTTTCCGCTTCACAGTGGCGACGACTTTCTGAGCGGTGCCGGTACACGGCGAACGGTTTGACGGCGGTTGAGGAGGCTCTCTATAATAACTTCGATCCACACCATTGCAGAAAGCTGACCAGGGGTGGACGACACGTCCGCAACCCCGGCGTGTAACGCTGGCAATCCTGTGCGCCTTGTCTGATCGCGGCCGTTCGAAGGAATGCAAGGCGAAGACTTCGTGAGTGCGGCCCAGCGTAACTGAAAAGGGTAATCTGAGTTCATTCCCGGGAAGGTCTTTACCGGAACCAGATTCACCGGAACTATGTTCCAAGGAGTTTAAGCGATCCAATGACAAGCAAGTTTCTGCGTTCTTTTCTTACCATTGCAGTTTTCTCGATGACTTCCGCATGGGCCCAAACCGGTAGCGCGGCCGCTCCAGCGACCATGCCGAGTGCACCCTCCGCTGCGGCCTCCTCAGCTCCCATCACCACCGGAACCGGTTCGAAGATCGGGACCATCAACATTACCGAAGCCGTACTCGGCAGCAATGAGGGTCAGCGCGACTTTGAAGCCCTGCGCAAGAAGCTCGAGCCGAAGCAAAATGAGTTGAAAGCCCAGAATGACGAACTCGAAAGTATGCAGAAGCAACTGCAGACCCAGGGTGATAAGTTGAACGAAGATGCTCGGGCTACTCTCGTTAAACAGATTGAAACCAAAAAGAAATCGTTTGACCGCTCCGTCCAGGACGCTCAGGAAGATGCGCAGAATCAGCAAAAAGAGATGTTCCAGCGCATTCTTCAGAAGATGGCGCCCGTCATCGTGAAACACGCTCAGGGGAGCGGCTATGCCATGATCGTGGACACATCGAATCCATGGCCGCAAAGCCCGATCCTTTGGTATGGCGAGGGTGGAGACATCACGCGGGCTGTCGTGGACCTGTACAACACTCAGTCCGGCGTGGCTGCACCGACGGCTCCGGGTGCGTCTGCTAAACCTGCGACCCCAAGGTCGACCGCTCCCAAGTCAACGGCTCCTCCATCCAAGTAGTTCGAGACATCAGATTCGCGATACCGGATTCATGACACCAAGGGTGTCGCGAAAGTTTCCGAAAAGGCCGCCCAGCGCGGTCTTTTTATTTTTTCGCAATGACTGATTTTGGACCACCCTCCGGTGTCCTTACCAGCAACAGCATTTCGTTGGGAGGACACCCATGCATCAGGCGACCAGATTTGAGAAGGAGATATTTGCCGACGCCCTTGAGGCCTCATGGACGGAGAAGACTCGTCGCGGATGGACTGCCTTAACTTCGTTTGGAATACAGACTCTATTTGTGGCCTTATTGTTAATTCTGCCGCTGCTGCTGCGCCCTACCGGACTACCGTCTTTCTNNCACATTCCAGCGGGTATTCCTACCGCCACCTACGATGGTCCGCCGATAATTGCAACTTCAGGCGACTACCTCGAAGAAGCCGATGGCCACGGTAGTCCGCACGGTCTGCCCAATCTATTCGAGTCTGGTCGGCGGCCCATGGCACCGGCTCCCCCCCTCCGATCACTCACACGGTTCGCCTTTCGCACATAAGCGAGGGAAATATCATTCGTAAAGTGCTGCCCACCTATCCTTNNCCTTGGCCAGGGCAGCCCGTATTGAAGGGACGGTTGTGTTGCAGGCGATCATCAGTAAGCAAGGCACAATTGAAAACCTGAAAGTCGTGAGCGGTCACCCGATGCTGGTGCAGGCGGCAATTGACGCGGTCCGCGAGTGGCGCTACCGCCCTTATATTCTGAACAACGAGCCAGTCGAAGTGGAAACGCAGATCACAGTCAACTTCTCTCTGGCGGGCAGATGATGGGCGAGTCTGTTTGTTTAACCCAAAATCGTTCTGGGGAGTAGCCCAACCGTAACCGGAGGTGGCGATTGGCTGCCGCTATAATCGCCTCAGTGGCGACGACCGTAGAAATGCCGAGCCGGGTTGCGACCCGCCCCACCTGGGCGGAAGTTTNNATGAGGCGATTCCGCTGCGCGACGCCGGCATCGAGTCTCGCATTTTATTGATGACGGGATTCTGGCGCGGGGAGGAGAGCGAGATCGTACGGCTCGGCTTGACGGCTACGATCTGGGAGCCGTGGCACGTCGAATCCTTGGAAAATGCCGCGGCTCGAGCCAATGTGCGTCATGGCGTGCATCTTAAAGTGGACACGGGGATGGGACGCCTCGGCGTGTCGCTTGAAGAGCTTCCCTCAGTGTTGAAAGCCCTCACCGCTGCACCCCACATTTTTCTAGAAGGTCTCTCGACCCATTTGGCGTCTTCGGAGATCATGGACGCGCCTTCGGTCGCCGAGCAGGAGCGGCGTTTCGAAGAAGCACAGCGCATGGTGCGGGCCGCCGGCTTAAATCCGAGTCTCATCCACATGGCGAATAGCAGCGCACTGATCTCGCGCCGCGAAACGTTAAATAATATGGTCCGCCCCGGTATTGCGCTCTACGGATACTATCTTCCTTTTCAACGGGCTGGCCGCGAGGTAAGCGGAGGTACGTTGCGGCTTCCGGTAAAGCCGGTACTGACGTGGAAAACGCGCATCCTCTCCATGCGTGCCTTCTCTCCGAACCAGCCCCTCGGTTACGGAGGAACATTTATTACGAAAGCTCCCGCACGCGTTGCCGTGCTGCCAGTGGGATATGCCGATGGATATAATCGACAGCTTTCGAATCGCGGCCGCGTGATCGTGCGCGATCACTATGCTCCCATCATTGGCAGCATCTCGATGGATCTCACCCTTGCAGATGTGACAGGCATTCCGGGGATCGCCGTCGGTGACGAGGTCATTCTTCTAGGAGCCAGCGACGGGCTGAGTGTAGACGCCCTGGAGCACGCGCGCTTGGCCAATAGTTCGCCCTACGAAATTCTCTGTAATATTTCCAAGCGCGTGCCGCGAAAATATAGTTCGTGACCCGAGACTTGGCTCACCTGAGGCAGGCTCGATCCGATTGGTGCGTCCAGGTTGCAAACATTTGATCGCCAATCTGCCGTTCGATGGTCCGGAAGTTCAGGCCTTCTGCGTTCCCATCGGATGCCTATTCTCGCGCCTCACTGCACCAAGGCTGATTGTCCAGTTCGCATTTGTTATCCTCCAAGCAATGCCTTCGCGCTACGCACAATGGATGTATGACTGGGAACACCGCCTCACTTCGGTGGACAACAACCGGGTGGTGCGTCCGTTGGATTGGGGCGTGGAGTGGGCGCGAAATTGGCCCTGCCGCAATGGCACGCCTCCGGGGCAGCCAGTCGAGAATCCGGAAAAGTTTCTGGTGGAGTTCAATCGGCGCATCGTGGCTTCCAGCGACGATTTTTTTTCCTACAAAACGCCCACCGACTTCAGGCTGGAGAAGCGCGAAGTGCAGGTCTTTTCCACTCGCGAAATTCCCGACCCTAAGCTGGAAGGAAAAGTAAAAGGGACATTCGCTGAGTTCTTGCGGTTTACCGCACCGGTTAAGACCCCCTATCCTGAAAATAATTTGGTGAACGCTCGTTGGTTTCCGGCGAAAGGTAAGCGGGCCATTGTGCTGCTGCCGCACTGGAACGCGGATGGCGTTGCGTATGTGAGCTTATGCCGCGTGCTCAACCTGATGGGAATTTCAGTGCTGCGTCTTACCATGCCTTACCACGATATCCGCATGCCGGCCGAGATCAGCCGGGCGGATTATGCCGTCTCCGCTAACATTGGGCGCACGCTCGATGCGGTGAGGCAGGGAGTGGTGGATGTGCGCTGCTGCCTCGATTGGCTCGAGCAACAAGGCTATAACAATCTAGGCATCGTCGGTACAAGCCTTGGCTCGTGCTATGCATTTATCGCGGCGGCCCATGATGCGCGCATTCGCGTCGCGGCCTTTAATCATGCTTCCACTTACGTAGCTGACGTAGTCTGGCATGGGCAGTCCACAAGGCACATCCGGCAGGGCATGGAGTCGCAGATCACTCTCGAGACGCTGCGGAATTCATGGTTGGCTGTAAGTCCGATGGCGTATTTCGATAAGTTCGCGCGCTGGCCTAGAAAGTCGCTGATCATTTATGCGAAGTACGACCTAACTTTCCTGCCCGAACTGTCGCGCAACGTAGTGGAAGAGTTCGAGCGGTATGGGCTCGATTACAGACTCGTCGTACTACCCTGCGGTCACTATACGATGGGCGAGACACCGTATAAATACATGGATGGATGGCAGCTGGTATCGTTTCTGCGAACTGCTTTTGAAGGATCGTGACAGCCGCGGCGCTGCGGCAGTTCGAAGCGGTAGAATGTGGGCATGGCCAGCGGTCGTACGATTGATGCCGACGAGGTGCTGGAATATCGGCGCGGCGAATTCGTAATCAGCACCGATCGTGACCGTCTGAGTCTGGATGTGGTCCACGATTTTCTTACGAATTGCTGCTGGGCCAAAGGCATCCCGCGGGAAGTTGTGGCGCGTTCGATCAAGCACTCGCTGTGCTTCGGCATTTATGAAAACAGCGGCGCACAGGTCGGTTTTGCCCGCGTGGTCAGTGACTTTGCAACCGTGGCTTACTTGGGTGATGTCTTCGTCGTTGAGTCGCATCGCGGACGCGGATTGAGCAAGTGGTTGATGGAATCCATCATGCAACATCCCGCGCTGCAAAATTTGCGGCGCTGGATTCTTTTGACTCGCGACGCGCACAGTCTCTATTCACAGTTTGGCTTTACTCCGGTGAAGGCTCCGGAGCGATATATGGAACTTCACCGTCCCGATGTGTACCAAAAATCCTAGGAAAATAACATGAAGAATTCTTCAACTGCTACTGAGATGTATCGCCCGCTGTACGAGTCCGATCCTCAGATCGCGTCTGCGATCGACAATGAAACTCGCCGCCAACACGAAGGTCTGGAACTCATTGCATCGG
>PLUJ01000279.1:20140-52215 GCA_003165455.1 Acidobacteriaceae bacterium
TTCGGCGCGGAACACGCGAACGTTCAGCCCCATGCCGGTTCCCAGGCCAACATGGAGGCTTACGCCGCTGTATTACAACCCGGAGATACGATTCTCGGTTTAAATCTGGCGCATGGTGGTCATCTTACTCACGGCTTCCATCTGAATTTTTCCGGCAAGACCTACAAGATCGTTCCCTACGGGGTGACCAGGGAAACCGAGACAATCGATTATGACGGTCTGCAGAAGTTGGCGGAAGAGCACCGGCCAAGACTCTTAATCGGCGGCGGAAGCGCTTATCCCCGCATCATCGATTTCGCTCGCATGCGCCAGATCGCCGATCAGGTGGGCGCGCTTTTCCTGGTGGACATGGCCCATTTTGCCGGACTGGTAGCGGGCGGCGCTCATCCTTCCCCGGTGCCGCACGCCCACATCGTCACTTCCACTACGCATAAAACCTTGCGCGGTCCGCGAGCAGGAATGATTCTTTCCAAGGCGGAGTTCGCTGCCGCCATCGATAAAGTAGTTTTCCCCGGAATGCAGGGAGGTCCGCTGATGCACATCATCGCGGCCAAAGCGATTTGCTTCAAGGAAGCGATGCAACCTGAGTTCCGCGATTATGCGAAACAAGTAGTGACCAACGCCAGCGTTTTGGCGGAAAGCTTAGCTGCAGAAGGCTTCCGCATTATTTCTGGCGGAACCGACACTCACTTGATGCTGGTGGATGTATTTTCGAAGGGCATGTTCGGCAGCGAAGCCGAAAAAGCGCTGGGCGAGGCGGGAATCACCGTCAACAAGAATGCGATTCCCTTCGATACCAATCCGCCTCTGAAGCCCAGCGGTATCCGCATTGGTACGCCGGCACTCACCACCCGCGGAATGAAAGAGCCTGAGATGCGGCAGGTGGGGCGTTGGGTCGCGGAGGCGCTCCAACATCGCACCGATTCGTTGGTGCTAAACAAGATTCGTAAACAAGTCCTCGAACTGTGTGAATCGTTTCCCTTATACGCCGAGCGGCGTGCAAAAGCGCACGCTGAAGTCCAGGCCTAGTTGCTCCGCTCAATTTTGTTGCGGGTTCATGCTGCTTCTGTGCTTAAATGCCTCCGGTGAAGATCGCCATCGACGTTCGACGGATGACTGAGTTTGGCGTCGGAACCTATATCCGCAACGTCGTGCGGACACTCGGGCGTTTAGACCAGCAGACGGAATACGTTCTGATCGGTTCGCCAGAAAAGTGCAAGGAGATCGGACCGCTTCCCGCGAACTTTCGCACCGTTCCGCTTCTGCATCCCGAGCGCTCTCTCAAGAGCTATCGAGAATTTCGCGCAATCGTAAAGCGTAACCAGTGCGATCTGGTTCACATCCCTAATCTCTTTTCTGTTCCTCGCGCGCTACCTTGCCCCTATGTTATGACGGTGCATGACATGCTTCAGCATCTAACTCCCACCCGCCGGCAGACTGGCTTCTCGGGTTCCTGTCACTTTCAGGGAACCAAGCAGGTGTTGAAAGGCGCCGCCCGCATCTTCGCGGTTTCAAACTTTACCAAGGTCGAGATTGAGAAAGTATTTTCCATTCCACCCAGCCGCATTGAGGTCATCTACAACGCCATTGACGAGCGCTTCCTTCGCGGACACGCCAGCGCCGCCGACCGGCAGTTCATTGCCGAGCGCTATCAGGTGAACTATCCTTTCCTGCTTTACGCAGGCCGAATCAGTCCACACAAGAACGTGGTCCGCATGATCGAGGCGTTCTCCGCTTTGAAGACCGAACTCGAAAAGGAGCAACTGCTCCCGGATCTAAAGCTCATCATTATTGGAGACGATCTTTCGGGCAATCCGGATTTGCGCCGAACCGTCATTCGCAGCGGCGTGCAGAACGATGTGCGTTTCCTGGGTTTCGTGCCCATAGAAGTTCTTCGTACTTTCTACGATGCGGCAAAGATTTTTGTTTTCCCATCGCTCTATGAAGGTTTCGGCCTGCCTCCCCTGGAGGCTATGGCCCTCGGAACTCCGGTTGTGACATCGAACGTTTCCTCGCTTCCCGAGGTTGTGGGCAACGCCGCCGTATTGGTTCATCCTGAAAATGTCTTCGAAATTATGCGCGCGCTGCATCGCGTGCTGGTCGACCAGACTCTACGCGACAAGATGAAAGAACGCAGCTACCGCCAGGCAGCTAAGTTTTCCTGGGAAAAATCCGTGCTTCGAATTATGGACGCCTACAAGGAAGTCCTGGGCACCGCGGGAAGGCCGGAAGCGCAGACGCCCCGAGATAATAAAGAAAACCGCACGACAGCTGGCGTGGCATAGTCGGCCCGATCTCACTCACCATCCTGCACAGCCACATTGTGTCAGCCTTCACGTTCTGACAAGTAATTCACTTGGTTACTTCAGCAAAGGCTGGCCGGGCGAGGCGACGGAGAGCTTCTGCAACTTGGCAGTGACTCGGTTGCGATCGGCATCGGTGGTAGAGGCTGCAAGGCGTTTGCGGAGAGTTGTAATTTTGTGCTGACGTGCGCGGCGCCGGCGAATCTCTGGACGGCGGCTGGGTGCGGACATAGTTGTTGAGCTCCTAATGTAGATTGGGAAAATGACAGTTGTACTGGCAAGCCGCTGAACTTCGCTGGGCCGCGTTCCAAACAAGTGCCAGTTAGAATCATACCTCACGCCGGGCTGGCACGCAGGTTTTCGCGAATCTCAAGTCCGTGATTCATGCGGGTTGCGACGCGTCTTCTCGCAGAATATCGTGCAGAATAGTGACGAAGAGATCCGCATCTGCCTTCGAAAATATCAGCGGTGGCCGAAGTTTGAGAACGTTATGATAAGGACCGTCAGTGCCCGCGAGTACTCCGCCGTTGCGCAGCCGATTAACGATATAGTCAGCCTGTTTGGTGGCCGGTTCACGCGTGTCACGGTCAAGTACCAGGTCGACGCCGAGGAATAAACCCAATCCCCGCACGTCGCCGATGATGGAATGTTGCTCCTGCAGTGCGAATAGTCGATCCTTCAGATAATCTCCCACGCATCCCGCATTCCCTTGCAGATCTTCGTCGTCCAGGACACCTAGAACCGCTAATCCTGCGGCACAGGCCACGGGGTTTCCTCCGAATGTGCTGAAAAATTCCATGCCATTCGCGAACGATGCGGCGATCTCTGGCGTGGTAACTACGGCGGCAAGCGGGAATCCATTGCCAATGGGCTTACCGAGAACCACAATATCGGGAACAACTGATTGTGTTCGAAAGCCCCAGAAATGCGTGCCGAGACGCCCAAAACCAACTTGTACCTCGTCGGCAATGCAAACCGCGCCAGCGGCTCGAACCTGCCGGTACACTTCCGCGAGGTAGCCGGAAGGAAAGACGATCTGCCCACCGACGCTCGGAAGCGATTCGGCGATGAAACAGGCTATGTGGCGGCCATTGGCGCCACACTGTTCCAGGATTTCGCCAACATGGCGAGCATACTTTGCGCCAGCATCCGGGTCGTCGCGGCGATACCTTCCGCGGTAATCGTCTGCCAAAGGCGCCACATGGACCCACGGTTTCCTGCCACCGCCGCCCGGACCATTAAATTTGTACGGGCTGATATCGATGAGGGATGTGGTGTGGCCATGATAAGCATGCTCCAGCACAATCACGTCTTCGCGACGGGTGTGAGTGCGGGCCAGTCGCAGCGCCAGTTCATTGGCTTCGCTGCCTGAGTTCACAAAAAAACAAACGCGCAACGGATCCGGCATACGGCTAATGAGCCGCTGCGCATATTGATTTACGTTATCGTGCAAATAACGCGTATTGGTGTTCAGCAGCGCGAGTTGAGCCGACGCAGCCTTTACGACTCGAGGATGGTTGTGGCCCACCAGCGGAACATTGTTGTAAACATCCAGAAACGCCCGGCCAGTTTCGTCATACAGGTACTGCATCCAGCCGCGTGCGATCTTGAGCGGCTTCCGATAAGAAACGCTGAGGTTTGGACCGAGCGAAGAACGGCGGTGGGCGAGCGTTTCCACGACAGTGGATGCCGGAGGAGGAAAGCGGTCAGAGGGAATATTGAGCAGCAAGTTGGGATCGGGCGATAGGCTCGTCCAAATATCTCGTTCGGAAGCCAGAGCAACGCCAGGAAAGTCAGTGCCCAGATCGAGCAAATCCGAGATGATTTGAAAATGCAGGTGAGGCGGCCAGCCTCCGTTTTCGTGGGATGAACCAATGCGGGCGAATGTCTCTCCCCGTATGATGTGCTGACCGATTTTCAGCTTGTGTATACAATCCTCCGCGAGATGGCCATATAAAGAATAAAAAGGCTCTCCGTTACCTTCAGGATGTTCGAGGATTACCACCGGACCATAATCCAGGTGGGCGCGGTTATTCGCCAAGGCATGAATAACGCCATCCAGCGGCGCTCGTATCGACGTTCCGGGTTCCGCGAAAAAGTCGACGCCAAGATGGATCGTGCGGCGCTCGTCAGTAGGTTTGGAGCCGGCGGGCTCGTTACTCGCGTCGCCCTTACTCGCCTCCTTGTCACTCACCTCAAAGAGCGGAGACGTATACAGTAGGCGCGGCTCGTTGTAGCGTCCGATGCCAACACTCGCACCGGCGCGCCGCATCTCGCCGAAGATTGCACTGGTGAGAGGCCCCAGTTCGGAATTCGCGGGATCTGCCCCCAGGAATAAACTTCCGGCACTGAGATCGAAAACATGTACCGGATCCTTATGCAGATCGATGTCTAGAATCGGAGCTTGTCCAGCGGAGTTCTGCAGCCTCGGTTTAAGCGGTTCAGTCCCCGGAAACGCCGGCATTCCACATGCGGCACGGAATGTGTAATGAGTGAAGCGCGGATGAAGTTTTGACAGACGTTCTAGAGCTTCCCATGCGGGAGCTTCGCTAATCATTATGTAAGGGTCCCCTGGCTTCACGCTTTTGCGATACGCGGAGTTCACCACGCTAACGGCAAGCCGCATGCCGATCAGCGGGTAAAGAACGGCTAGTTCTGCTTCGTCCAGGGGATAGGCATTGTGGTAGCCGGCCACCAACGCGACCGCAGCTCGGAGTGGATTGGATTCACCGAGAATGGCATAGGCGGCCCCGATCGCAGCTTCGGACACGGTAAGTCCTTCATGCATGTCCCCAAAGTCGATCACGGCAATTGCTTTTTGCGGCTGCGGCCAGGGTGCGCTTACCAAAACGTTATAATCGTTGGCATCCCCGTAGATGACGCTGCGTCGAAGATTCGGAATCGCCGGAAGCACCTGCGATTCGAACAGCGCGATAAATTGCTCCACGAGTTTGCGGCGGCGCGAATCGCCGAGGTGCGATAGGAAGTCGCGAATCCATGCGGCGCGCCGCGAATCCCATTTCAATTCACGATGCGCCGCCGGATGCGAGAAGCTGGCCAGCGCGGCATCGATCTCGCCAAGTAGTTGACCGACGCTTCCCAGAAGCTCCGGCGAATGCGGGCATACCTCGGCAAGAACGCTGCCTTCAGTAAACGCCAGCAGCCAAACAAAACGCCTGGATCCATCCGCAAATTGGACGGAAGTAAATAGCTGACCGTCAGTCGTAAGAACAACCCGAGGAAGATTTCGATCCGGCAACCGTTCGGCGAGATGTTGCAGCGCCTGTGTCTGCATGTCGATAAAAGACCGCTCGCGCGCCGGATGCATGACCTTGAGAACGAAAGCGCGGCCCTTGCTGTCGACGACATGGAAGTTACTGTCGTGCTCGCCCGGCAGAGATTTCGCCGCGATCTCGAGCCCATAAAGATCGCGGGCAAGGCGCACCGCTTCTGCTTCGGTGGTCGGGTTCGCTGCGCGGTCTTCGAGAAGCATGGCGGGTATTTTAGTCTGCGTCACTTCGGCTTCACTCAGAAGCCCCGCCGGCGCCCGCTCCTATAGCAAACGAACCTTTGGCGCGAATATCACGCGAGGAGGATCCCACCAGCACGTCGAACTGGCCGGGTTCAGTGACCCAGCCTTTTTGGGCCGTGCTGTAAAAAGAGAGCGCCGCAGGATCAATTTTGAACCGAACAAGCTTGGACTCACCGGGAGCAAGTTCAACGCGTTGAAAACCTTTCAGCTCCTGCACAGGACGATCGACGCTCGAATCTCCCTGATAGTGCAGATAAAGCTCTACCACTTCCGCGCCGGGACGTGCACCTGCGTTTCGCACTTGCAAGCTCACCTCGATCGGTTTGGTGGAAACCTTCAAATCGCTGTAGTCGAATTTAGTGTAGGAAAGACCGAAGCCGAAGGGAAAGAGCGGCTCGATTTTGTGTTTGTCAAAGTATCGATAGCCTACATAAATGCCTTCCGCGTAGTCGACCTGGAGATTCTCGCCGGGGTAGTGTCCGTAGGCTGGTGAGTCTTTCCACTGCTTGACGAAGGTAACCGGGAGCTTGCCCGAGGGATTCGCCTGACCGAACAATACATCTGCTATGGCATTTCCTCCCTCCTGACCGCCGTACCACATGTCTACGATAGCGGGAACATGCGCGATCCATTTCGACATGAGGACGGGGCCGCCGGCATTGATCACTACAACGGTATGCTTGTTGGCTTTTGCGACGGCTTCGATAAGGTCGTCCTGCCCAGCCGGGAGATCAAGCGATTTAATATCGAAGTCTTCGGACTCCAGATTTGGAGCGCGACCGACAATCACGATGGCGACATCCGCTTTTTTGGCGGCTTCGACTGCTTCCTTCCGGAGTTGTTCCGGGGTGGCTGAGTTGAGACTTGTTTCGCCCTCCATCGCAGTGCCCAAAGCGTAGGACACTTGCAGGCTTTGACCGGCACGATCCTGAATTCCTTTGAGCGGACTGACGGAATATTTTGGAACCACCAGCGAACTGCCGCCTCCGCCCGTTCGGGCGACCGCCGCGTTGGGTCCAATGACTGCGATGGAGTGGATTGTTGCGGCATCAAGCGGCAAAAGATCACCGATATTCTTGAGAAGCACGATGCTTTCGGTTGCCGCCTTGCGCGCCACGGCTCGCTGTTCGGAGGTATCGATTTCGGTTATGGCAGAATGCGGGTGATCGAATTGTCCGCTGACGAAAATCACGCGCAGAATACGCCCTACATTGTCGTCGACTGTGGCCGCCGCGATTTTTCCGGCTGAGATATCGGCAAGCACTTTCTCCGGCACCAGCCAACCGCCGCCGTTGCCCGCGGCTACAGTCTTGGGCTTCTTCATCCAATTTTGCATGGGCTCCCCGCCAGGCATTTCCAAGTCCATGCCGGCGTCCACGGTGGCCGCGGTGCTGTAGGTACTACCCCAATCCGAGACCACGAAGCCTTTGAAACCCCACTGTTTTTGCAATGTATCTTTCAGCAGAAAAGGATTTTCGGCACAATACACTCCGTTTAGCTTGTTATAGGCCGACATCACCGACCAAACGCCCGCTTCCTGCACCGCCGCTTTGAAGGCGGGGAAATAAATCTCGTTCAGGGCGCGCTCGCCAATCACGGCGTTCACGCGGTGCCTCTCAAACTCCTGATTGTTAGCATCAAAGTGCTTTACGGTCGCAATCACGCCTTGGCTCTGAACTCCTTTGATATATGCCACCGCCAGACGGCTGGTCAGGTAAGGATCTTCGCCATAGCCCTCGAAGTTCCGCCCCCATAGAGGCGTGCGGTTGATGTTTACCGTCGGGCCCAGGATCATGTCGCGCCCGAGGGCTTTTACTTCCTCTCCAATGGCTTGACCTTCACTCTGCAGCAAATCGATGTCCCACGTGGCCGCCATGGCAACGCCGGCTGGAAAGGCAGTGGTGGCGACTTTTTCCCGGTCAGGAGCGTGTTTGGTGTCAGAAGAAGGGCCGGCCCACGACCGAATACCGATGGGGCCATCGGCCATTTTTATGGAAGGGATGCCGAGTCGCTCGTTCGCCACCGTTTGCATCCAATTGGCCCCGCTCAACATGGCAACTTTTTCTCGCAAAGTCATTCGACTTAGCAAATCCTGAACACGTTGATCCACTGGAAGGCTGGGGTTTTTGTAGGCCGGATTGGCGGAGTCGTTTTGGTTCTGGGCAGTGCTGAAGGTGGCTGTAAGGAGGAGCAGAAAAACACAAAGAAATCGCCTCATGGTTAGGCCTCTGGAGATTCGGGATCATTGTACAAATTAAAGGCCAGCAATGCGAAGGGTTGTGGAAAGCTGCTCGGTCGCGAAAAGGGATCGCTGTTGAGGAAGAGCAAAATATGGCAGCCGGACCTGTAAGCCGAATTCTGTCCTCCGGATTGCTCCGGCGGGACGGTCATTCCTCTGGGCCACGCATTACTGCGTGGCTCTAGCGACCTACCCGAAGGTTTGACGCACCGAGCCGGCACGTGTGCGAAACCTGATTCGCATCAAGTTCCGAACTCCCTCCCTATTTGGTCTTGCTCCGTGTGTGGTTTGCCATGCCCGCTGCATTACTGCCGCGGCGGTGCGCTCTTACCGCACCTTTTCACCCTTACCCGCTTCTGTGAAGATGCGGGCGGTATATTCTCTGTGGCACTTTCCGTCGAACGGGCTTGAACCCGCCCTCCCGGACGTTATCCGGCACACCGCTCTGTGGAGTTCGGACTTTCCTCTCCCCGCGTCCCCTCTGTTTCCAGTGAAGACGCGAAAAGCGACCGTCCGGTCCAGCTGCCAACTGGATCATTATATGCGATGCGTACTGGCGTCGATCATTTTGTGCCGGTCATTTTGTGCTGATCAGCGGCGGAGAAAGAAAACTCGATTCATCCAGTCCAGATTTTCCGTTTCGTTCGCCAACTGATTCAGCGCCATAACCAAACCGCCGATCCGAGGGTGCGATCGTTCTTTCATCGACAAAAATTACGCCGCCATGATCGCGCTCTTGTTCTGCCCAATCCTTCAGCAGCGGCGGGATCGTCCGGCGGTCATAGGTAACCACCGTCAAACCCCGAAGGGCGGCAGCGTGAAGGCAGACGGAGTCATCCTGACCAAGAGTGCCCTCTTCCCACTCCGACATGCAGAAGATTTCGATCAAACGATTTCTTCTGCGTAAGCCCGTGCTTACGTGGCGAGAAATATGCTCATCCAGAAGCAACTTGAGCATTCTAGCGCGGCTTCTTCTTGCCTACCGAAAAGTCTTTGGCCTGGGGCAACAGGAGCTTCAAGGTCTCGAAATCGACGTTGTCGTTCTCTTCGAGTGCCTCCCCGATCTCCGCGGGAAAAGCTTTCGCATAGTTTAAGGCGGCCTGCACTTTGCCTGGCGGCCAGCCCAGATGCCGGCTCACACCCATCACATCTTCTTTGTAACTGCGCAGCAGCAGCATCACCTCCCACACTGCGAGAGTACTGCCCTGAAGGCAAGCCTGTCGGCCAGCGGAAGAGTCGCGAAAATCAATGAAGGCAAACTCCGATCTTCGAAGGCCCTCCTCGACCAGACGCGCGCTGGCATCACTGGGGGTCCATCCATGGCGATTAGCCATTCGCTTCAACCGCTTTCCGCTTGCCAGCGGAAGACGCATGCTGATGACCACCGAATTTGTAGATCTCATCTACGCCCCTTTTTGTAACTGTTGTAATTACTGTAAGTCTTCGCTACGGGACTGTTCAAGCGCGGTCTCCCCCCACTTCTGCTGCGGCTGGTAAACTGAACTCCACAAAGGACCTGCCGGTAACACCGATCCATGCACGTCGCCGAAGCCATCAAAATCGCGCTGCAGTCTCTCTGGGCGAATAAGCTCCGCTCCGTCCTAACGCTGCTCGGCGTGGTTATCGGAGTAGCCGCCGTGATCGCGGTGGTTACGTTTGTTTCCGGCATCAACGACTACGTTGCCCAAAAGGTCTTCAATCTGGGCGCGGACGTCTTCATCATCTTTAAAGTTTCGCCGGCCGTCACCAATGTCGACCACTATCTCGAAGGCGAGAAACGTAAAGACCTGACCATGGAGGACTATCAAGCCGTCGCCAATGCCTGCCGTCACTGCGAGTACATTGGAGCAGTCGTCCGCAACGAGGCCGGACAGGTGAAGTATGCCGAGCAGTCCATCAGCGACACGTCGGTTCGTGGCGTCACGCCTTCCATGGCTACCATCTACGACACCGATCTTAGCGCTGGACGCATGATTAACGAAACCGACCTGAATAATCGCGCTCCAGTCGCGGTCGTGGGCCCAGATATCGTTGAGCACCTCATGGCGGGAGTTGATCCGCTGGGTCGCGAGATTCGCCTGGATGGCTGGACTTATCAAGTGATTGGCGTAGGCGTCAAGAAGGGAACCACGCTGGGCCAGAGTGCCGACAATTACGTGATGATTCCCATCACGTCATATCTCAAACAATATGGATCGCACAATGACAGCATTCGAATCTCCGGAAAGGCCGAAAGTGCAGGCGTTCCGCTCGACGAGGCAGTCGATGAATCCCGCGCCGCCCTCCGCGCCAAGCGTCACGATTCTCCCGGGGGCGAAGATAGCTTCGACATTGAAACCAATGCCAGCCTGCTCGGCATCTGGACTGGTTTCAGTCAGACATTCTTCATCGCGACCATCGGGATTGCCTGCATCTCTCTGGTGGTTGGCGGCATTGTCATCATGAACATCATGCTGGTTGCGGTCACGGAGCGCACTCGTGAAATCGGCATTCGAAAGGCTCTTGGCGCTCGTCGCGAGGACGTGTTGCTGCAATTCCTGATTGAAGCCGTCACCCTTGCCGTAACCGGTGGCGCCCTGGGAGTGCTCTCAGGCGTTGTGGTCGCAGAGACGGTCACCTTGCTGATCGGCATGCCTTCGGCAATTAAATTGTGGGCAGTCTTGGCAGGATTGTTTGTCTCCGCTAGTGTGGGCGTATTCTTTGGCGTCTATCCCGCCCGCAAAGCCGCGAAACTGGACCCGATCGTAGCACTCAGATTCGAGACTTAGCTACCAACTACTACATCGTTCTTCATGATTAAGAAAGATGAATTCGGCGAAATCGTCCAGATGGCAGCGGACACCATTCGCGGTAACAAACTGCGCTCGGGATTAACTGTGCTGGGCATCGTGATTGGCGTCGCCATGGTGATTGGCGTTTCTTCCATCGGGCGCGGCCTGGATGATAATGTTCGCGACGTCGTCGCCAGCATCGGTTCGAATGTCATTTTTGCTTTTCATCTCGAACCATTTAATTTCGGTCGCCCCACGCAGGAGATGCGCACCAGAAAAGAACTGACCTACGATGATTCTCTTGCCATCCGCGAATTACCGCACGTAAAGGCCGTAAACGCAGGTATTCGCTATCTTCGCCCCGAATTGGGTGTCGGTACCTTTGCCGTGAAGTACGGTGACCGAAAAGCCAAGAACACAATCCTCGAAGGCGACCAGGCATCCGCCAAAGAAGTGTTCGATCTTCAAATTGCCTCGGGCCGCTGGTTCAGTGAAGTGGATGAAGAACATCGCTCCTCGGTCGTGGTCCTTGGCTCCGATACCGCCGAAGAACTGTTCGGCAATCAAAGTCCGCTGGGAAAGGAAGTAAATATCGAAGGGCAACTCTTCACCGTGATCGGTGTGGCCAAACAGGTGAAATCGGTATTTGGTGGCGGCAAAAATCCGGAGGACAACAAAGCAATCTTTCCGCTCACCACCCTCCGCAAACTTCATCCCGAGCTAAAGCAACACTGGATCAGCATCAAGGCCACTTCGCACGACGATATGCCGAAGGCCATCGACGAGATACGAGAATTGCTCCGCCGCCGCCGCAAAGTTCCCCCCAATAAGCCCGACAATTTTGCTGTATTCACCTCGGACTCCATCTCAGACGTGTGGAATCAGCTTACCGGGATGTTGTTTGTTGGAATGTTCGCAATCTCCAGCGTAGGATTACTCGTCGGCGGCGTAGGTGTGATGAACATTATGTTGGTCAGCGTGACTGAACGCACGCGTGAAATCGGGGTCCGCAAAGCCATCGGCGCGCGCAAACGGGATATTCTTTTGCAGTTTACTATCGAGGCAATTATTCTGACCGCGGTTGGCGGTGTGATCGGGATTCTCTTGGGGGCTGCGATTGTCGGCATCATTCCACAGTTCTGGCCGTCCCTGCCCGCTCACATGTCACTGTTCTGGACAGTTTTCGGCTTCACCTCCGCCGCGGCAACAGGACTAATCTTCGGCATCTACCCCGCATGGAAGGCCGCCAACCTTGATCCCATTGAAGCCCTGCGCTACGAATAGACTAGGTTCTGCGCTTGCATGATGCACTTCATCCTGGCAATTCTTAAAATCGTCGCCGTCGTCGGCATCGTCTCCAGTTCAATTTATTACCTTCTCTGTATCCGGAGCGCATTCAGCTTTCTGCGGCAGCGAAGGTTTCGCAAGAATGCGATTCCTTTAGAGATATCCCCACCCATTTCAATTCTCAAACCTTTGAAGGGAATCGATCCTGAAATCCACGAAAGCTTTCGCAGTCACTGTCTGCAGGACTATCCCGAATACGAAATTATTTTTGGCGTTAGCGATCCAAACGATCCTGCAGTCGAGAGTGTAAAAGCGCTGCAAGCTGAGTTTCCCAACCGCAGAATTCAGCTTGTGGTCTGTCCGGAAATCCTGGGCGCGAATGTGAAGGTCAGTAACCTCATGCAGATGCTGCCGACGGCACGCTTCGATTACCTAATCGTCAACGACAGCGACATTCGGGTCGAACCCGATTACCTGCAACGTGTCACTTCACCCTTGGCGAACCCGCAAATTGGAATGGTGACGTGCCTGTATCGCGGTGTGGCCGCTTCGACGCTCGGTTCAAGGCTAGAGAGCCTTGGCATCAGCACGGAGTTTTGCGCGGGAGTGTTGGTCGCCCGGCAATTGGAAGGCGGCATTCGCTTTGGCTTGGGATCTACGCTGGCATTTCGCCGCGCTGATCTGGAAACGATTGGTGGGTTTCTCCCCATCGTGAATCATTTGGCAGACGATTACGAATTGGGGAAACGCATTGCCTTATTAGGCCTGGGAGTCGAACTCTCCGATGTCGTTGTCGAAACCTACCTTCCGCCCTACCGCTTTTCGGATTTCTTCGCGCATCAACTTCGCTGGGCGCGAGGCGTGCGTGATGCGCGAACTGGCGGTTACGTGGGGCTCGCATTCACGTTTGGAATCTGGTGGGTAATAATCGCTGTGGTTGCAAGCGCTGGAACTATGTGGTCGTGGGCCGCGCTTGGTTCTATAGCGGTCCTTCGTCTGCTGGTAGCAATGGCAGTGGGCGGGAAGGTTCTTCGGGATCGTCAGGTGCTTAAATTCGCCTGGTTGATTCCGCTGCGTGATTTGCTGGCAGTCGCGGTATGGGTGGCGAGTTTCGCCGGTCGCACCGTCACGTGGCGCGGAGACCGCTTCATATTGAAAAATGGAAAGCTTACCCGGATCGCGACCTAGCACACGGCCTCAAACAGATCCACGTTTAAACTAGCTGATTTCCGATGTGACCCTCTGTGTCCCATGTGTTAAGGCCTTTGACTTCATCCATCGGACACAAAATGTTATTGCACCAACGCTTCCACCTTCGTTTCATCGTCCCGGTCCAAAACTTTCCGCACCTTATTCGCAAGTTGCCGCAACGTGAATGGCTTCTGAAGAAAGTCATTCTCCAGATCCATCACTTTGTGATCCAGGATCGTTTGCCCCGCGTATCCCGACACAAATAAAATCCTCATCTCCGGACGAATCGTTGCGAATTCGTTGGCCAGCTGACCTCCACTCATGCGGGGCATCACTACATCGGTCACAGCCATGTGAATCGCTTTTCCGTAATTGTTCGCAACGAACAAAGCATCCTGGCCGTCCTTCGCCGCCAGAACTTTATAGCCGCAAATCTCTAGGAACTCCGCCGTCGCCCTTCGCAGAGCGGGTTCGTCCTCCACAACAAGCAAAGTTTCGATGCCGCGCGCCACCGGTTCGACCGGCTTCGTCACCTCCTCAGTTCCTGCCGCTGCACTCCGTACGCAGGGCAAATAAATCTTGAAGATGGTGCCCATTCCCGCTTCGCTGTAGGCCCACACGAATCCATGATTTTGCTTAACGATGCCATACACGGTCGCCAGCCCCAGTCCTGTGCCTTTTCCCGAAGGTTTGGTCGTGTAAAAAGGATCGAAAATGTGCGGCAGATGATCGGCGGATATTCCCGAACCAGTGTCAGTCATCGTCAGCGACACGTAACTGCCTGTAGGAATCACCGACTTCTTGCGGCAAACATAGCTCTCATCCAAATACACGCTCGAAGTTTCAATCGAGCATTTCCCGCCTCCCGGCATGGCGTCCCGTGCATTTGCAGCCAGATTCATCAGAATCTGCTCGATCTGAACCGGATCGAAACGTATCTTTCCTAATCCGCCGCCGGGCTTAAAAGTGAGTTCAATATCTTCGCCAATGAGCCGTTGCAACGTTTCGATGATTCCGCCGACTACTGGATTAAGATCTGCTACCCGCAAGGCCTGCGGTTGGTTGCGGCTGAACGCCAATAACTGCCGGGTTAATTCGGCCGCTCGCCTGGCTGCGCCAAGTATCTCTTGAAGACGGTCGTGGGTCGGGCTCTGTGCGGCCACAGAATCCAAAGCCAATTCAGAATAGCTCGTGATAATGGTCAGAAGGTTATTGAAGTCGTGCGCTACGCCGCCCGCCAAACGCCCAACCGCATCCATCTTCTGCGCTTGCAGCAACTGCTCTTCCAGATGCAGCCTCTTCGTAAGATCGCGGCCGTTGGAAACGAAATGCGTAATGTTCCCACCCGCATCCTTGATGGGGCTGATGCTCTCATCCACGTAATACAGCTCGCCATTTTTCTTGCGATTTACCGTGATGCTGCTGTAGACGCTCCCTACACTGATGTTCTCCCACAGTTCTCGATAGAGCGGAGGCACTTGCTGGCCCGAAGTTAAAATGCTCGGGCTCTGCCCCACCGCTTCGTTGCGCGAATAACCAGTGAGCGCTTCAAACGCCGGATTCACATACTGGATAAGACCCGCATGGTTGGTAATGATAATTGCGTCCGCGGATTGTTCAACCGCACAGGAAAGCTTGCGCAACGATTCTTCCGCTTTTTGCCTCTTGAGTTGAGAGGAATGCAGATTCAACGCGAAGCGGATGGTGCGCAGCAAATTCGCTCCATTGAGTTGGGATTTCTCCACGCAATCCGATGCCCCTGCTTGTATGATTTCGGCGACCGCCTTCTCGTCCGCCTGCTCCGTCAGCACTATAAAAGGTATGGTGCTTCCTGTTTCTAGAAGGTCCGCCAGCAGTTTCACGGCCGCCGCATCAATCGTTGCGTGTTCGAACAACACCAGCCCGTACTGGTGCCCTTGCAACATCTTTCTCGCTTCTTCCAGAGAAGCCGCATGGTCAAGGTTCGCCGGTAGAGCTCTCCGGTTTCGATCCAGAATCTCGCGGATCAGAAAAAAATCTTCCTCCAGATCGCCCACCAGCAATACCGATAGAGGAGCAATCCCGACTTTTGCCACGGTTGACAAGGAAAATAATCTCTACTCTCCTCATCGGCACCGGTGTAAAAAGCTGGAGAATTACGACGAATGTTTACACTGGAAATGCCATTAGCTATCTCTTAGCTCCCGCGGCCGTCTAACCCGCAGAGGTCCCATCGGCTGGGGAACAATCGCAACGTGATTCACGTACCTTAAACAGTCGAAGCGCAAAACGCGCAGTGGAGCTAAGGATTTCGGAGGCATGATGGTGAGTCAGCCAGGCGCGACAAAAACATTTTCGGAGACTGACACCACCCATGTGCAGGAGGTTGTTAGGCAAGCTCAGGCGGAGTTGCAGCAGTTGTTACGACAACGCGCCGAGATTGTGCGAAGAATTGGTACTGTGAAACAAACTTTAATAGGACTGGCCAAGCTGTTTGGCGCGAACGTATTCAACGATGAACTTCTGGAACTTGTCGACCGCAAGCCCAGCAGTCGACAATCCGGTTTCACCAACCTCTGCCGGAAGAGTTTGATGACTGCCAACCGCGCTCTAAGTTCACGCGAAGTGCGCGAGTGGATGACGAGAGAGGCTCCGCTCGTGTTGCAGCGGCATAAGGATCCCACAGCCTCGATCACGACGGTGCTGAATCGCCTGGTCGCCTACGGGGAGGCAGAGGCATTGAGGTTGGACACTGGCCATCGCGCTTGGCGGTGGCTTTCGGACCTCGACCCTGGCGAGCCGGAAAATCGGCATCTCTCCATTATTGATCCTGTGGCAGCAGCATCCCCTTCTCGAGATGTCGCGTAACGTGCGCGTAGGAAGCTGCATGCGGATCATGCGTAACCATCACAATCGTCTTTTTGAAATCCTGATTGAGCCGCTTTAGAATTTCTAAGACTTCCGTGGCGGAGTTGCTATCCAGATCGCCCGTAGGCTCATCCGCCAACAATAAAGTCGGATCGCTCACAATGGCTCGCGCAATGGCGACTCTCTGTTCTTGACCACCTGAGAGCTGCTTCGGAAGGTGATTCACGCGATCTTCCAAGCCCACCAGTTTCAGCGCAGTCATCACATGATCCCTCCGCTGCTTGGGATTGAGCTTGGTTAACAGTAACGGCAGCTCAACGTTTTCAAACGCCGTCAAGACCGGGATCAAATTAAACGTCTGGAACACATAGCCAATATGTTCATTGCGCCAATGCGCCGCCTGAGAATCGTTGAAACGGAAAATATTCTGGTTCTGAACCAGCAGTTCGCCTTGGGTAGGCTTGTCAATGGCTGCAATCATATTCAGCAGCGTGGTCTTGCCCGAGCCGGAAGGTCCCATCAATGCTAGAAACTCTCCCGTCGCAATATCAATGGAAACATCGTCGAGCGCCTTCACTTCAAACGCATCGCGCTTGAAAATCTTGCTCACATTTCGGGCTTGGACCACCTTCGTCCCGGTTGCGACATTGACTTCGGCAACTGTGCTCATAAAATTATCCCTTCACCTTGACTGAGTCTCCATCTTTTAAATCCTGCGGCCCCTTGGTAATTACGCTCTCGCCGCCCACCAATCCATCTACCAGAAATCCGTCACTGCGCTGGCTCAGGACATGAACCTCGCGCATTCGCGCCTTGCCGTTGAACGCTAGAAAAATGATCTTCTTCCCATCCTGATCGTGAATCGCAGTGGCCGGCACAAAAGCCCCAGCCGGCTGCTTGCTCGCCGCGCTTGGCGTATCGGCGAGGAACTTTACCGTCGCGTTCATCTCCGGCCGCAAATATTCGTCCGGATTCAGCACCTGCACCTTCACTTGCACCGTGGCCTTCTGCCGATTCGCCTCAGGAGAGATTTGCGCAATCTCGCCGTTGTATTTGCGGTCGGGATACGCGTCCACGGTCACAATACCCTTCTGCTTCGGGCCCAGGCGGGCAAAATCGGATTGCGCAATATCGAGCTCCACCTGAATATCGTTCAGATCTGCCAGCGATACCACCGATCCCTGTGGACCGCCGGCCGCCGCGCTGGCAAACTGCGCCGTGATCAGTTCTCCTTTTTCCGCCGTGCGGTCAAGAATCGTACCCGTGACCGGCGCGCGAATCACCGTCGCATCGAGTTGTGATTTCGCGTAATCCGCAAGTCCTTGCGCCTGCGCCACCGACCCGCGCGCCCGCGCAATTTCTTCAGCTCGTGGTCCAATCTTCATCAACTGAAAGGCTCTTTCCAGGGAATTCACTTTTTGCTGATCGGAGTCGAATCTCGCCGTCGCATCGTCCAGCGCCTGCCGCGAAACCACCCCTCCCGCGGAAAGCTCCTTGGTGCGACCCAGGGTGAGCTTGTCATTCACCAGTGTGGCGCGGGCCTCATCAAGATTGTGCTGTGCCTCTTGAATTTCCTCCGGCCGCGATCCATGTTCAAGTTCCTCTAGGTAGGCTCTCGCATTCTCCAGCGCGCCCTTCGCCTGCTCGTAGGACGCGCGAAACTCTTCGTCCTCCAACCTCACCAGCACTTGCCCTTCTTTTACTTTGTCGCCTTTTTCCACACCAATCCACGCCAGCCGCCCAGTCACCTTCGAGTTCACATTAATCGTGTGATGTGCCACGATGTAGCCGGTTGCCGATAGAACCGTTCCGCCTATGTCGCTGCTCTCAGCCGAAGCTCGCGTCACTTCAACTTCCGGCACGTCCCGCGCAAGCAGCCGGTAAGAGAGCGCTCCCAACCCCAGCACGGCCACCACCACAATTCCAATCACAATGTAACGGCGAGCCCAGGCCGAAGGCTCTTCGCCGCCCGCCCCGCGTTCTGAGCGATCGATCCGCAAGCTCTGTAAGTCTTCGTGTTTCGAGTCAATCGGCATAAGCTAAATTGCTATACGTTCCACAAGATAATCTAGTTCGAATATCTCAATTCACCCGCGCAACGCCGTCAGAATATTCTGCCGCGCCGCATGCCACGCCGGAAATAATCCGCCGAACAGTCCCATCGCCAGCGCAAACAAAATCGCGTAACCGGCAACTAGCGGTGTGATCTGCAAGCTAAACACTACTTCACTAAAAGTAACCGCATTGGAGGTTCCAGTCTGCAATCCGTTGAACGGCAGCATCAGCAGAATTCCAACCACCGCGCCCAGCAGCGCCAGCAATAACGATTCCAGCACAAACGACGTCAAGATCGCGGGCCTTGAAAATCCCAGCACCCGCAGCGTTGCGATCTCGCGCCCGCGGTACGACACCGCCGCATACATCGTATTCATCGCCGCGAAACTCGATCCGATNNCGGTTCTTCAGCGCATCGGCGGCAATGGGATCGGTGGCTCGCAGGTAAGCCGAGGCATAGCCGCCCTGTCGATCGAAATCCGCGGCCATCTGATTCACATCGCCCCAAATTTCCGATTCATAAGCCGAACCACCGGCGTCAAACACGCCAACGACCTTCCACGAGCCCTTGCCGAACTCCATCGTGTCGCCAATGTTCGCATGCGAAAAACGCGAGCGTATCGACTTGCTCACCACCACTTCCCGCTGCCCCGTCTGGAACCAACGTCCTTCAATCAGCTTCGCGCTGGGCCGCATTTCAAGCCCGTCCGGCATCATGCCGCGCACCGTCACATTCACTTCGCCCGTGCCGTCCTTGCGCGGCAGCACGATCACCACCACCCATTCTCCGGAAACCATCGGCTCCCCGTGACTATCTTTCGCAATGCCGGGCAACACCTTCAACGTCGGAAACAGCGCCGCATCGAAGCCTCCGGACAATTCCGCCTCGGACCCTTTTCGCAGCACCAAAACATTATTCGGATTTCCACTCGAGACGAACGCCCGTTGCAATCCGGAAAGCAGCGCCATCAGAAAAATCGCCGTGGTCACCGTAAGCGCGATTCCCAGCGCTGTCATAATGGTCAGCCCCTTGCGAAGCTTCAAATTGCGAATGTTGTAGCTGATCGGTATCGCCATAAATTTCTTTCGACCTGCTCAATTCAGCTCAGCCAATGTGGCGCAAGCCTTCCACAATATTCTTCCTCGACGCGTTATAAGCTGGCAGACAGCCGCTGATGAAGCCCACGATTGCCGCCACCACCAACGACGCGATCATGGTTGGCACCGTGACTTTCATTTCTGCCGGGAGCCCGATTGCTACCGGAGAATGTGTCAACAAACGCAGCAGTAACGTCGCCGCCAGCACTCCCAGAATCCCTCCAGCCACCGACAATGCGATCGCTTCGCTCACAAACATCGAAAGCACCCGCTGCCGCGTAAAACCGAGCGTCTTAAGCACAGCCACTTCGCGTGTTCGCGCGCGGATCGACATCGCCATCGTATTGCCCGATACCAGCAAGATCGCAAACACCACCGCGCAGCAGATGGTCAGAATGAACGCCTTCACATTTCCCAACGACGCCACGAACGAAAGCCGGAATGCCTGCTGGCTCTCTGTCTTCGTATGCTGCGGAGCGTTGCGGAACATCTCATCGATCGCCTTCGAAACCCGTGCCACGTCGCCCGGCGAGTCCACCTGCGTCACATACCACCCCGCTTGCCCCTTGAACCAATCCACTGATTCTTCCAGATACTTCGTATTGAAGTACAACGCCCGCACTGGCGGATCCACCGTGTAAATGGCGCGGATCGTCACCTCCGGATGCACAGCAAAATATGGGCTCTGCAGCACCAGCCGGTCTCCAATTTTCCATCCGAACTTCTTCGCCAACTCGATATCCACCATCGCGCCCGTGCGGTCGCGCTGCCATGCCAGCAACCGCTCTGGTGGAACAATCTTGTCCGGCGCAACCTTCAAATACTCGTCCGGATCGGTAACCACCTGCGCGAATGAATTCGTAGCCCGGTCATCCTTATATACGTTTCCAAAGTAAGTCATTGGCGCAACCGCCACCACCCCAGGCACGCTTCGAATCTTGTCGCGGTAGTAGGCGGGAAGAAAAAATGCCAGCGACACCCGGTCGCGAGTAATGATCGTCTTCGTTGCGTTCGGCGGGCCCTGGTCCATGTAAAACGTGCGCCAGATCGACATCATCATCGTGAGCAATAGCAGGGAAAAGCTGATGCTCAGCAGCGTCAGCACGCTGCGCCGCTTATTCCGGAACGTATTGCGCACAATAAATCCGTTTAACGTCATAAGATCGACCCGCACTCACCCCCCGCACTCAGCCAATGTGCCGCAACCCATCCACAATGTTGATCTCCGAGGCGTGATAAGACGGAATCACTGAACTCACCAGTCCCACCAAGCCTGAAATCATCAGGGCCATAGCCCACATGCCAGGCGTCACCTTCATGTTGTAAAAACTCATATAAGGCGAGTGGCTCACCGCCCCAATCAGCAAATAGGCCAAGCCAACGCCCATCAGGCCGCCCATTAGGGCCAGTGCCACCGCTTCGCTCACGAACAAACCCAAAACGTTCTGCCGCGTGAATCCCAAAGTTTTGAGCACTGCTACTTCTTTCGTACGTTCGCGGATCGACATCGCCATCGTATTCGCCGAAACCAGCAACGTGGCAAACAATACCGCCGAACAAATCATCAGGATAAACGCCTTCACATTGCCCAGCATGGCGACAAATTCCAAGCCAAATGCTTTTTCGCTCTCTGATTTTGTCGGTTGCGGTGAGTTGTGGAACATGTCATCCACCGTGCTCGCCACCAAGCTTACGTCGCCGGGAGAAGCCACCAGAATACTGAAAGTCCCCGCCTGTCCTTTGAAAAAAGAAACCGCTTCCTCCACATATTTCGTGTTGAAGTAGACGGATTTATTGTCCGGATACGAAGTAAAAATCCCCCGCACATACAATTCCAGATCTACCGGATAGATTGTTCCCTGCAAAACGATTCGGTCGCCCAGTTTCCATCCATACTTCTTAGCCAGCGAATCGTCTACGATCACTCCCTGCCTGTCTCTCCGCCATGCCGTCTGTTGCTCCTCCGGCATCTGAATGTCGCGGAATACTTTAAAGAATTCCTCCGGATCGGTCCCAAACTGGGCGAAGAAGTTCTCCGGCTTCTGATCTTTATAAACTCCACCAAACCATGAGATCGGAACCACAGCCACCACTCCTGGCACGGCGCGAATCTTCTCCCGATAGTAGCTTGGCAAACTGAAGGTCAAAGAGACGCGATGACGAACCACCAGCCGCTCTGCCGATTCCGCACTGCCTTCGTCCATGTAGAACGCCCGCCAGATGGTCATCATCAGCGTAAGCAGAAGCAGCGAAAAAGCGATGCTCAAGATCGTGAGGATACTTCTTCGCTTATTGCGAAACGCGTTTTTAGTTACGAAACGGCTCAAGGTCATCAGCGAACTCCGGAGGTGTAGAGTACATGCAAAGTTCTCTACAAACTACTGTGCAAATTAAAGCGCCTGTCTGTGCAGCGCTCAAGAATAAACGAAGGCCGATGCTTCCACAACCAGCCTGCCCATCGCGGCGGAACTGGTTCACGGCTAAATTCCCCCACCCTTCTCCACCCGTATGTTCAATCCAGCGCCATCGAACCGCCAGTGGAGATCGTCATCTGGCCAACGTGACAAATGTCACCGCCATGCCAATACGGTTAGAACGCACCGTGCCGGAAAAAAGTCACGCGAAGCCAAGCTTTTCCCTTCACCCATGCCCGTGTGCGGATTGCTGAACTGCACACATTTCGAAGGAAGAGTCCCGAATTCGCCCACACTTTGGTAACTCGAACCTGTACGGTCAGAGCGCTATCCTACCGTAACTGCCCCGGTTTCGGTCTCGCCGTTTCGCTGTCGGAAACTGCGTGGCTTCTTCTGTGAAAGAGGAACGGTACAGAAATGTCCAACAAAATCGGTCACTTTGAAATTCTGAGTGAGCTGGTAAAATCCGCTACGGGCGCGGTGTACAAAGCCAACGATCCCGCGACCACCCAAACCGTCGCCCTCAAAGCGATCCGGCTGCCGGCCTTCGGCGCTCGAGCGGCCGATCTGGAGAAATGCCTCCTGCAGGAAGCGGAAGCCTCGAAAATCCTGAGCAATCCCAATCTCACGGTCGTTTACGGCGCAGGCGTAATCGACGGCCAGTTCTGCGCCGCCATGGAATACATCCAGGGCAATAGCGTAGCCACCATGCTGGCTCGCCAGGAAGGCTTCTCTATCTGGGACCTGCTTGATATTGGCCGGCAGGTGAGCAGCGCGCTCGATCATGCGCACTCCAAACGCGTTTTTCACTTCAGCCTGGAACCCGCAAAAGTCATGTGTGGTTGGGACGGCACGGTGCGAGTCCTCGGATTCGGCGTTTCCAGCGCAGGAAAATTCACCGCGCAATTGCCAGGGGTTCCCGCAATCCTGCCTTACATGTCTCCGGAGCAGGTGCGCGGCGAAATCATCGATGCTCGCTCAAATCTCTACAGTCTGGGAACTCTGTTTTACGAGATGGTCACGGATCGTAAAGCATTCGATCATGAGGATCCGGAGTTGCTCCGCCAGAGCATCCTTCAGAGCACTCCTGCCACGCCGATCAGTGTGAATCCTAAGCTGCATCCGCTCTTGAGTGATCTCATCATGAAAGCTCTGGCGAAGAATCCGGACGAGCGCTATCAAAGTGGAAGGGAACTGCTCGACGATCTGGAGAAATGCAAGGAATCGAAACAGACACCTACGAAAGCCGCGGCGGCTTCCGCCAAGGCCGCCGCAGTTGTAGCTCCTGCCGCAGCTTCTTCTGCAAAATTTGCTTCTGCAGCGCCGGCGGCGGCTCAGCAGCGCCCTCTTGAAAAGAAACCTGCCGCCCCGCAAGCGCCCGTGGTCAAGACAACTCCGGCCCCCACGGTATATGCGAAAAGTGTAGCGGCTCCCGATGTTGCGGGTGCGTCAGCGGTAGTGCGGGGACCCGAAACGCTGCCTCGTTCCAACCAAAACATTAATGTTCAGAGAAGTCCCAATAGCTCCAGTGCGCAGCCGAATCCTGCGCCCGTAATCAGAGCACAGCCTCCTGTCGCCAAGTCCACCGCCCAGGCGGCCGTCTCCTCCGCCGTTTTGAATGAACCGTTGCTGGAAACCTTTTCGGTTCAGCAAGTCGGGTCGGGACAAGCAGGCCTCGAACCTGCCGAAACCGGACATCCAAAATTGGCTGTCGATCCCATGATGGCCGAATCGACGGCATCCCGAGGCAACAGCATCAGCTTTTCGGAGATGACGGAACTTCCTCCGCTGAAGGAAATTCACATCGCGCCCCCGGCGCCATCTCCTGCGTTCGATCAACAGCCATTGATCTCCAACAATTTCAATTCCAACGCGGACGCCGAAACTCAGAAATTCCAGCCGCGGGAAATGGCTGAAAAAGCTATCACTGAAATCAAAAACGTTCCCCCCAGGCTGATGATTTACTCCGTTGCCGGTGCGGCCGTTTTGATATCCATCATCGCCGCCGGCTTGGTTCTTCACATCAATCATCTAAACAATGACGAAGACCCCGTTAAACCGACGGCCGAACTGGCCAGCCCATATTCCGACAATCAGCCTGCCGCCGCTCAGACTGCCCAGGCCGAGGCGCAATCGATCGCTCCCGCCCAGTCTCAGGCAGTCGAATCTCAGGCAGTCGAGCCTCAGCTAGCCGAGTCTCGACCTAGAACAGCGCACGCCGCTGCCGGTTCGCGCGGAAAAAATTCCCGGAAGAAAATCGTTGCGCCAGTCGCTTCCGTCGTAGTTCCCGGACAGATGGCGGTCGATTCCACACCGCAGGGCGCGCAAGTGCAGATCGATGGGAAAACCGACCCATCCTGGATCACGCCTTTCACGTTACCCAGCCTGGACGCTGGCCAACACACCGTAACTATCACCAAGCCCGGCTATGCCGCCGATACCCGCGCAGTAGAAGTGAACTCCGGCGCTAAATCGTTCGTCGTGACGCATCTGACGCAGCTTACGGCAACGCTTTCCGTCACCAGCACCCCTCCCGGCGCCAACGTTTATATCGATGGCAAAGACACCGGCAAGCTCACGCCCGCACAGGTTTCCATCGATAAGGGTCAGCATGTCGTACTCGTGCGTAAACCTGGATTCATCGACGAGACTACCAGCGCGCAGTTTGTCCTCGCGCAAACCGTCAGCTTCTCACCTACTTTGCGCGCGCTCGGCAATGTCGATGACCTTAAGACTCTCGGAAAAATGAAGAAGCTCTTTGGCGGAAAAGAAGCGCAGGGTAGGGGAACCATTATCGTCAGGACTCAACCCAGGGGCGCGCAAGTGGCAGTCAACCAGCACATGCTCGATCAGTCTTCACCGGTCGACTTCATGCTCGACCCCGGGAACTACGAAGTCGATATCACGATGATCGGTTACACCCCAGTCCACAAAATCATCACCGTGGATAAGGGCGGAAAAGCCGTCATCGACCAGGTTCTGCAACACGACTAAACGTGGCCTTTATCTGCCTGGCTCGGGCGAGCGTGCCTATTCAAATCTCGGCATTCAGATCGGATCACATCTGGGTGATTAAACATGCCGGATTCAACCTCTGGGATTCGAAACGGAGCGTACCATTCCCGGTACACGGCCTAGGCGTCAATAGCACTTTAGTGGGGGTTCAGCGTCCTCGAAAGTAGACACTTTTTCCACAGGCTAACCCATTGCATTCATTGCCTATCGAAAAAGCTCTCTTGCAGAATCAACACCTTACGCTGAGTGGAATTTCCAACCGTGAATGTTCCACGTGGAACATTCGTGCGATTTGGACACGGCTCAGAAAGGCTTCATTTTTCCGCGTTCTTTCATGCCTTTTGTGATCGAGCTCAGCGAATTAATCGCTACGTTTATCGCGGAACCTTGAAGTTGATTGTGACCTGGGTTTGAATCTCAACCGGTTCGCCGTTGAGCAGGTAGGGTTTGTATTTCCATTTCTTCACCGCGTCAGATGCGGCGCGGGATAGGCTTGGATTGCCGTTAACAACTTTCACTGCGGAGATGTCCCCGTTCTTTGAAATCGTCGCCAGCAATTGCACCGACCCTTCAATCCCCAAACGCAAAGCATCTGGCGGATAGGCAGGCTGTACCTGCTTTACCAGCAGCCCATGCGATACGCCCTGCGAAACGTTGAGCGTTTGCAGGCGAGGTACGATTGCGCTCTCCGAACTGTTTCCAAGATTGGGTAGCGTGCCTGCGCTCGATGAGGGCATGGTCGTGATCCCCGGAATGACTTCGTCCTCCGATCCGGTTTTTCGCGTGGAGCTCTTAACGATAATCGGCCGCGAAACTGACGCTGTGGGAACTTTAGTCGCAACCGTAACTTCGGGCTTCGGCGATTCAGCCACAACCTTTGCCGGATGTACTTCGCTAGCCGCAGCATTAGGTGCGCTCGCGGAAGCTTTCGTAGTTCCGCTTGGCTTGATCACATCGGCTGGACTGGCTGGCGCTACAGCTGGCAGAACTGCAGCAGGCCCTGCTGGAGTGGTGCGTACAGGAACAGAGATTGTCGATGTTTTTGGTGCAGTAGCAAACTGTGTCCATCCGAAATAGGCAAGTACGCCAAGCGCAATCATCGCAGCGAACGCTATAAGCCAGGTCTTGTTGCCAGAGCTTGCCGGCTTCGGGGTTTCCGCAAGAGCAGGCGCGGGCTGCGGCTTCCCATCGTGTATGGGATTTTCTACGAATGCGCCATTGTTCTTTTCATCCTGAATCTGCGGCTTCGAAACCACTTGGAATGATTTATCTGGAGTGGCGATGCTTGGCTTCGATTCACGCGCGGGCGCAGGCGCACTCGCAGCACCAGTCGAATGCAGTGTTGAGAAACTTGTACGCGGAACCGGCGGCACGGGGCCGACAGTCTCTTTCGTTTCCGCCGACCCCAATGGAGTGCTGGAGGCATGAGCGGCGAAGCTGGTTCTGGGTTCGAGCGTGGGTGCAGACTTGGGCTCAATCTTAGTTTCAAACTTTGGTTCGACTTTTCCCGCTTCAATTGACGGGGTGGGCGCAGTGGAAGTCTGCTTCGTGTCTGCAGGTACAGGAACACCTGGAAAAGGTTTTACAGTCGGTTCCGACTGGGCAGGCTTCAGTGTTGCCGCGGTCGCCGTTAGAGCCGGTTTGGCGGTCTCGTTCTTGCGCAGAAGTCCGCGCGCAACGCGCAGAGTGCCTTTTGCCTGCTCAATGTTGATCGGTTTGGTGAGAACCAGGTTCGCGCCAATGCGAAAGGCCTTGGCCACTCCCACTTGTCCCTCGACTACAGCCACAGCCAGTGCGGCCTGATTGTTCGGGGTGTTGCGCGAGCTTTTAAAGAGCAGCGAAGCATTCTGCTCGTTGTCACAATCGACGACGATGGCGTCGAAAGGAGCTGCCATCATCCTCTTGACGGCATCGAATGGCTCGTTGCACGAAACTACTTCGAAGTCGAGCTCGCTAAGGACTTTTGTAACCGAGCGAGCGGTCTTCTCATCGGGACAGAAAAGGAGAGCTTGATAACCCATAATAAAGTCATCCTAGGTACACTCGTAAGACGCATCAAGTTACGCCCGTAATCTAAGGCGGAGCTGGTTTCTCTTGTGGAATTTCGTTTGTCGCGCTTAAGGCCGTTCAGCGGACGCTTACAATGCATGCTTCCAATGCTTCGATCATGCGAATTCCACTCTGGATCAAATTGCTATGGACTGCGTGCGTGGCCGTGTGGATTCTCTTGTATTGGCGGCAATATGGTGCGCAGAATTTTCTGTTCTTTTGCGACCTGGGAAATTTGTTCATGGTCGCGGCATTGTGGCTAGAAAGTTCACTTCTGTTTTCCTGGCAGGCGTGCGGCTTGCTGTTATTTCAGACTTTGTTTGTGGTGGACCTTGCGGGCACGATTCTAAGTGGAAGGCATTTAATCGGCGGCACGGAGTATATGTTCGATCCGCATGTGCCGCTGCCGATTCGATTGCTGAGCCTGTTTCATGTGGTCATGCCACTGCTGCTGCTTTGGGGCATCTGGCGTTTGGGTTACGATTCGCGGGGCTGGAAGTACCAGACGCTGACCACGTGGATTGTGGTTCCGATCAACTATTTGTGGCGTCCACAAGCTGACGTGAATTGGGCGCGTGGTTTGTTTTTTCGCGAACAGCACGCCGTGCCTGGAGTTCTTTACCTGCTGATCTATCTAACCGTTGTGCCCGCCGCGGTGTATTACCCGACGCACCGGTTGCTTCTTTGGTGGGCCGCGCGCCGGAAGTTCTAAGTATCTTTTATAGTACGTTCACTTATCGTGCGTTCACTAGGCGTGTTGTTCCGGGTCGCGCTTTCCCCATCCGTACTTTCCCTGACCGTACTATCTCTTTTCATACTTTGACTTGTCGAATGTTGTTTTGTCGTGCCGGGGCCGCCATTGTCCTGTGGGCTGCCTAGCGCGGACTTCAGCGCGTCACGGTCTTTTTGCGATGCTGGGTCTGGGCTGAGAAAAAGCGTTTGCGAGGAAGATGCGAGGCCGGTGCCGGATTCTTCGACCAGATTCATGATGCTCATCAGCACCTCTTCGCGGACGGCGGCGAACTCTTCAAATTGTCTGGTCAAGACGTAGCAGAGAAGTTCGACGTTGATGGCGCTTGGCGTGAGTCCAGTCAAGCGCACCCGCGCGGTTGCGGACTCGATCTTCGGATGCTCGCTTAGAACACGCCTTATTTCTGCGATGACTGCGCTGAGATGTTGCTGCGACGTTTCGGTATGGAGGGCGAGAACGGTTTTGAAAAGAAGTTTATCGCGGCGGCTGAGATTTTCCACGTTGATGGTCGCAACCGTTCCGTTGGGAATTGCCAGGAGCGTTCTCTCTTCGGTGCGTACGCGAGTGGAGCGCAAGCCGATATCTTCGACCACCCCGGTGCGATCTCCAAACTTGCAGACATCGCCAACGCGAATGACCTCATCGCCCAATACGGAGACGCCGCCGAACAAATTGGCGATGGTCTGCTGGGCTCCGAAACCAATGGCCAACGTGCCGATGCCGACGCCAGCGAGCGCGGTGGTCAGATTAAAACCCAATACGCCCATGATGAAAAACAGCGTCACCACGAAGATCGCGGCCTTGACCAGGCGCTCCCCGAGCAGCATGAGAGAGCCTGTGCCGCTGCGACCGTGGGCCAGCGCACGCAGTCGCACCCGGTGCATGAACCAGCGAATCACACGCCACAGAATCCAGTTGACGCCGATGACGATGGCGACGGTGGTGACTTCCGTGTAGTAATGGCGCTGCAGCAAAGGCATGCCGAGGTAACCGGCCAAAATCCGGTGAATGAGGGTTCCGGCCAAAAGCCACGCCGGACCTGAAACCGAGCGCATTCGTTCGACTTCAGCTTGACCCTGCCTCCGAGCCCAAACGCGAAGAGGAATCTGCAGCAGGAGTAGGAGGAGCCACCCGGCTGCGGCAGCCGCGGGGATCATCAAGAGCAGCGCGAACCATTGCCATAGCGGCATTCCCGCCAACTGATGCTTTACCACCCACTTGGGCAGTTTGCTTTCGACTTGCCGCGCTTCGACCTGATCGTAGAGTTCGGGAATTTTGGTAAGCGTTTCCGAGGAGATCAGCCATATTTTCCCGGCGGCTGGATCGGAGACTCGAACCAGGATCAGATCTGCTTCGACGTCTCCGGAAGACATGGTGCCGAGATTTTGGCGGTCGGAGGGAAGACCTTCTTCGGGCGTGCCTTCGGGCTGGGTACTCACATGTTTCAGGCTGCCGGCCAGGGCGCGATCCATCACGACTTTCAATTGTTGCGCCAGAGTTTCGCCCTCGGCCTGGCGGCGGGCTGCGCTCATTTGCAAATATTGCGAGGCGACGGCGTAGTTGCCGGATTGCCCAGCTTCGAGAAATCCGAAGACGGTGCCGGAGGGCGTTTCGCGGTTCAGCCAGTCAGCCTCGGATTTGGAAGCGCCAGTGGCGGCCGAATTCGGCTGAAGAATTTGACCGAGCGCGCCCTGGGCCGATGCTGGAAGGCAGAGCGCGAGGCCGAGCACTAAAGAAGTAATTCGGAATAAGTTCGGCATGTATGCTTTCGAGTTCGGCCAGCGTCAGCGAGCGAACGCTTCGCTCGCAAAAGTCCGGCAAGAAAGTTCATTGTAGCGAATGGTTTGCCCTGGCGGACGCTTGAAATTACCTGCGTCCCCTACGAATCTGCGGGCTATCCGCGTTTTGGGCGGTAGACGTGGGTGCTGGTTCCGAAGAAAACTTCCGCCGACTCCATGACGGTTTCGGAAAGCGTGGGATGCGGGTGAATGGTCATGGCGATATCGCTTGCCAGCGCGCCCATTTCGATGGCGAGCACGCCTTCGGCGATCAACTCGCCCGCGCCTTGCCCAACGATTCCGACGCCGAGCACACGCTCGGTCTTGGGATCGACGATCAGCTTGGTCATGCCATCGGGGCGATCGAGGGTGAGCGCGCGGCCCGAGGCCCCCCAGGGAAATTTCGCGACTTTGATTTCGCGATTTTCTTTTTCCGCCTGAGTTTCGGTGAGGCCGCACCAGGCCACTTCGGGATCGGTGAAGACGACGGCAGGGATGGCATTGGGTTCGAAGGCGACCTTGTGCCCGGCGATGGCTTCGGCGGCAACCCGGCCTTCATGGGAGGCTTTGTGCGCGAGCATGGGCTCGCCGACTACATCGCCGATGGCGTAGATGGAGGGATCGGCGGTTTGCAGTTGCTGGCTGACTTCGATGAATCCACGAGGACTGACTTGAACCCGCGTGTTATTGAGGCCTGGGATATCGGAATTCGGCTTGCGGCCGACGGAAACCAGCACGCGGTCAAAGACTTTCTCGCGATTGTTGTCTCCGATCCCGGAACCTTCGAAAGTGGCGCGAATTCCCGCGCCATCTTCTTTCAGCGAGGCGACGGTCGTTTTCAGCAGGATTACTTCGAACATTTTTTCCAGGCGCTTGTGGAGAGGAATAACCAGATCACGATCCGCGCCGGGCAGAAGGCCGGGAAGCATTTCGACGACGGTGACGCGCGTTCCGAGAGCGGCATAGACCGAACCGAGTTCAAGGCCGATGTAACCACCGCCGACTACGAGAAGGCTGCCGGGAATGTCTTCCAGATTGAGCGCGCCGGTGGAATCCATGAGACGGGTCGAATTTATTTTGAAGGCGGGAATTACAGCGGGGCGGGAGCCGGTCGCGAGAATGATGCGATCGAAGGAGAGAGTGACTTCGGTGGAATCAGACTTCTTGATCTTTAGGGTGGTGGGATTTTCAAATGCCGCGCGGCCCTGGACGTATTCGACGTGACGCTGTTTTGAAAGTTGGCCGAGGCCTCCGGTAAGTTTCTTTACCACAGATTCTTTCCACGTACGGAGGCGGGAGAGATCGATCTGCGCGGGAGGGAAATCGATGCCCCAATTCTTAGCTTGTTGCGATTCTTCGATCAGCTTGGCGACGTGCAATAAGGCTTTCGAAGGAATGCAGCCGCGATAAAGGCAAACGCCACCCGGGTTGAGCTCGGGATCGATGAGGGTGACTTGCATGCCGAGATCGGCGGCGAGAAATGCGGCGGCGTATCCGCCGGGGCCGGCGCCGATGACAGCCACACGAAGCGTCTGAGTTGATTCCGAACCAGTCCCGGGAATTTGTTCTGAGTGCTCGTTCATGAAATGACTTTCTTTAGCGAAGCTCGCATGATCGGTAGCCGCGACTATCCCTGCACGCTCAGCAGGAAGGGCTGTTCGAAGGCTTCCGCGATCCAGCGCAGAAAGCGCGCGGCGTCGGCGCCATCGATCAGGCGATGATCGTAGGAGAGCGAGAGCGGCAGAATCATGCGCGGCTCGAACTTTCCGCCGATCCATTCGGGTTCCATGCGAGAGCGGGAAAGGCCGAGGATCGCGACCTCGGGATGATTGACGATGGGGGTAAACGCCGTGCCCCCGATGCCGCCCAGATTGCTGATGGTGAAGGTGCCGCCTTCCATCTCGGCGAGCGTAATTTTCTTGTCTCGCGCTTTCTGTGACAGTTGTGACAACTCCACCGCCAGCTCCACGATATTTTTCTTGTCCACGTCGCGGATGACCGGAACCAGCAGGCCGCGATCCGTATCCGCTGCGACCCCGATATGGATGTACTGCTTGTAGATGATTTCTTCTTTCTCCATATCGATGGTGGCATTGAACTGCGGGAAGACTTTCAGCGCGGCGGCGCAGACCTTCAGCGCGATCGCGGTCACGGTCATCTTGCCGCCGGCTTGCTCGGCCTTGGGAGCAAAACGCCGAGCCAACTGCTCGAGTTCTGTAATGTCAGCGCGGTCATGCTGCGTGACGTGTGGAATCGTGTTCCAGGATTCCGCCAGATGTTCCGCCGTCTTGCGGCGAACCCCGCGCATGGAAACGCGTTCGATCTTGCCCCACTTGGCGAAGTCGGGCAGCTTGGGCTCGATAAAATGTCCGGCGCGCGGCGGAGCTTGCGCAGCCGCGGCCACAGCGGTCACCAGGGCTTTGGCATGGGCTTTGACATCGTCTTCGCTGATGCGCTTGCCGGGGCCGGTGCCCTTGACTTCGTAGATATCGACACCGAGTTCGCGAGCCAGGCGGCGCGTGTGCGGAGCCGCGGGGACCGCTTCGCGGTGCTCCGTGCCGGCAACCTTGCCCAATTGCACCGGCATGGAGAACGCCGCCGGGCGCGGCAGTGGCTGGTCGGGCGGCAGCGCCTGCTCTTCGGTCTTGCCCTCCGCACGAATCGCGGCCTGGAAAGCAAGGCGCGCGCCGTGCTGGCCGGTGACGTGCTCCACCGGCCGGTTCTGCGGACGAACCGCCTCGGCTT
>PLUJ01000031.1 GCA_003165455.1 Acidobacteriaceae bacterium
AGACAGTTCGGTCCCTATCTGTTGTGGGCGCAGGAGATTTGAGAGGACCTGTCCTTAGTACGAGAGGACCGGGATGGACGAACCTCTTGTGTTCGAGCTGTCATGCCAATGGCACCGCTCGGTAGCGAAGTTCGGTAGTGATAACCGCTGAATGCATATAAGCGGGAAGCACTCCTCAAGATGAGATCTCCCAACCCATAAGGGTAATGAAGGGCCCAGGAAGACCANNATGCGTGTAGCTTACCAGTACTAATCGCCCGTTCGGCTTGACCATAAAATTTACTCGGTGCAGATACAGGTGTCAGCTCTCAGCTTTCAGTCCTCAGCTAAAAACTGAGCTGAGGCGAGAGCAAAGTTTCTCCGGACCACCAGAACTTGGGTGGAAAGGAATAACGCGCTGACAACTGTGCGCCGACGAAAATGCCGAAGTAGTATCTCTGGTTGAAATCGGAAGTAAGCAAGAAGAAAGTAAGCCAGACCCAATCTATTCAGTTGTGAGGCATTGTCCTCACGATCTTTGAGAAATCGTTAGAGCGTCTGATTACAAATCAGATAGTTCTGACAACGAGACGGCGTAGAGGTCCTTCGCTGAAAGGCGCTCAGGATCTCGGCAGCAGGCTCCCATTGGCCGCCTACGGCGGCTGCATTGATGCCTGCTAAGCGCCTCGACTTGTCGGTGATCTTACCGCGGGGGATCCACCCGTTCCCATCCCGAACACGGAAGTTAAGCCCCGCAGGGCCGATGGTACTGCACGCGCCAAGTGTGTGGGAGCGTAGGTCGTTGCCGGCATAAATAAAGGCCAGTCTGAGAAATCAGATTGGCCTTTTCCTTTTTGCGCTGTGCCCGTTTCGGCTTGTTCTAGGATTTGCAAAGGGTTATGCTTTCGGTAGGAGTTCGACGATGGCTGGCCTCGATTGGTCACAGTGCCCGGTGGTGGAGAGCGTTCCTGGCAAGGTCAGCGGCGCGTGGGTGTTGAAGGGCACGCGGATGCCGGTCTCTGCCATCTTCGAGAACCTCGATGCGGGGGCCAGTCTCGACGACATCATGGAGTGGTATTACGGCCTCGATCGCGAACAGGTCAAGGCCGTGATCGAGTTTGCCGCGCGCAGCCTCGACAAAGCACCCGCCCTTGCTCCCTAGGTTCGCCGATGCGCGTCCTATTCGACCAAGCGACGCCCGTACCGATTCGCTCCTACCTCAACGGACACGAGGTGCGCACAGCTGCGCAGCAAGGCTGGGACACGCTCAAGAATGGCGATTTGCTTGCGGTCGCGCGGAAGCTGGTGGCTTCGACATATTGTTGACGACGGATAAGAATATGCGGTACCAGCAGAATCTTTCTGGTCGCAAGATCGCTGTTGTGGTTGTCGGTTTGCAGCAATGGCCAAGGTTGCGGCCTCATGTTCAGCGCGTGGTGGAAGCGGTCAATGCCAGCATTCCCGGAAGCTTCACAGAAATTGATTTGCCGCGGGACCCGCGAATCGAACGTCCCGAACACGGGATTAAGCCACGCAGGGCCGATGGTACTGCACGCGCCAAGTGTGTGGGAGTCCGTTCGGCAAGCTCAGGATGAACTCCGGTCGTTGCCGGCATAAATAAAGGCCAGTCTGAGAAATCAGAGTGGCCTTTCCTTTTTTCAGTTCGATAGTAGAACAAATGGCGGAGGAGCAGAGGCGGGAGTTAGGTCAAAGGCAGCGGGCAAGAGTGCCCATTCCAAACAAGCAACTCCACACAGGCTCGACACCACCCCAGCTCAACTACTTCGGGACGGCCTGTTTGTTTTATAGATCCGGCTCACGGGGTGATCGTAGGGGGATCGTCCCCAGCGGAGGGGAACGTTGTGATAGCGGGTGAGGGTGGCTGCGCCTGCGGCGAGAGCCACGCTTAGGGCCAGAAAGATAGCCACGCGACGGGTGTTGTGTTCGTGGTGCGGCGCGAGCAGAGCGATCAAGGCTCCGAGGATGAGGCCGGTGACGAGGCCTCCGATGTGGGCGGCGTTGTCGATGCCGGGCATGGCGTAGCCGAAGATCAGGTTGTAGAAGACGAAGACGCCGAGGCTGCGCAGGGTGCCTTGCAGGGCGGAGCGCGGAACGGAAAATTCTCCGAGCTTAAAGGCTGCGATGAGCGCGCCAGCCAATCCGAAGATCGCTCCAGAAGCGCCTACGCTGGGGCGGTAAGGGTCCCACATGGTGCTGGCCACGCTGGCGCCGATGCCGCAGAGCAGATAGACGGCGGCGTAGGTCCAGCGTCCGTAGAGCGATTCGGCGAGCTGGCCCAGATTCCAGAGGCACCACATATTGAATCCGATGTGCAGCAAGCTTCCGTGAACGAAGACGCAGGTGAGCAACCGCCACCATTCGCCAGACATGGTGAATATGCCAACGTTGGCTCCCCAATGGAGAATCTCCATGTTGGAAAAGCCTTGCATTGGATTGATGAAGGCGAGCGGAGTTCCCGAGGCGAAGATCATCCCAAGAAATACGGCGGCGTTGATGCCGAAGATGATTTGAGTGAGGTTGATGGAAGATTCGCCGCGGCGGACCCAGGGGTTGCGCATGACGGGCTGGCGCGCGTCCTCGACAATTTCTCCGCGCTGGTAGGCTTCGTGTTGCACGCACCATTGGCAGATTTTCTTGCCGAAGGTAAAGCCGGGAAGCTGGCGTCCACATCGAATGCAATTTGCCATGGGTTCTTAAAAGAGTATCAGCAGTTTGGTGGCGAGAAAAATCTTTAACACAGGGGGCAAGGGAGACACAGGGTAATACGAGAGTTGACTAACAACTTTCCGATCAGTGAATCGTCTTCGTTTTCCGCGACATGTAATCCATCAGCAGGTATTGGCCCAGGGTGTAGGGAGTGGTGAAGTAGGCTTTGCCGCGGCACATCTCGGTTACTTTCTGGACAAATTGCACCAAACCATAATCTGACGCGAGCATGAAGGTATTGATGAGGACACCGGCGCGCTTGCACTTCGAGACTTCTTCGAGCGTCTGGCTGACGACAAGGGGATCGAGGCCGAAGGCGTTTTTGTAGATACGTCCGTCTTCGAGGGTGAGGGCGGAGGGTTTGCCGTCGGTGATCATGACGATCTGCTTCATGTCTTTTCGTTGGCGTTGCAATATCCGCTGCGCCAGGCGCAGGCCTTCGCGCGTGTTGGTGTAATAGGGACCGACCTTGACGCGGGCCAGTTGCGAGAGCGGAACTTCTTCGGCGGAGTCGTGGAAGAGCACCAGTGAGAGCGAGTCTCCCGGATATTGCGTGCGAATCAAGTGCGAGAGCGCCATGGCAACCTTTTTTGCCGGGGTGAAGCGGTCCTCGCCGTAAAGGATCATCGAGTGCGAGCAGTCGAGCATGAGGACCGTGGCGCAGGAAGATTGGTATTCGCACTGGTGGACTTGCAGGTCGGAATATTCGATGTTGAGCGGCAGCGCGAGGCCTTCGCGCTGGATAGCGCTGGAGAGTGTAGCGGTAATGTCCAGGTTTAGGGTGTCACCGAACTCATACGGCTTCGATGCTCCGCTGGCTTCAATGCCGGTGGCGAGGTCGCGGGTATCGTGGCGTC
>PLUJ01000284.1 GCA_003165455.1 Acidobacteriaceae bacterium
GATAATTTCTGGATGCGCCGCATTCCTTCCCGGATCGCCAACTGGATGATGGCCAAACTCAGCGGCGTCGATATCCACGACTTCGGCACTACCTTCAAGGCCTATCGCCGCGAGGTCCTCGAACAGGTTCCACTCTATGGCGAACTCCATCGCTTTATCCCCGCGCTTGCGTCATGGTATGGCGCTTCCATCTGCGAAGTTCCCATCCGCAACGTAAACCGCGAGCGCGGACTTTCGCATTACGGCATCTCGCGCACGTTCCGCGTCTTTTTTGATCTCATCACCATTCGTTTCCTGCTTCGTTATCTCTCGCGTCCGCTGCACTTCTTCGGGACCTTCGGTCTGCTCAGCATGATGAGCGGGAGCGCCATCGTCGCCTGGCTCGGCGTCGAAAAGTTTCTGCGCCACATCTCTGTGATGGGCGCGCATGGCCCTCTCGTCATGCTGTCTCTAGGGCTGCTGCTGGGCGGATTGAACCTCCTCGCCATCGGCCTCCTGGGCGAAATGCAGGTTCGCCACTATCACGAACCTCGCCATCGCGCACCCTATTCTGTCGACCGCGTCTTGCGCGCGCAGAACGAAGAACACAGCGTTTCGGAGTGATCTTTCCCACGATCTAAATCGCTGCTACGTTCCACGTGGAACACTGTGAATCGTACGAAAAATTTCGCCGTAAGTGATTGATTCCAGTGGAGGCTTTTTGGAGAGCCTGTGGATTCAAGGGGTTAGGCTGTGGATAAAGTGCCTACTTTCGAGGGTATTTTCTGTGGAAACAGCAGAGTCTAAAGTAGACTTGACAAGCGTGGGATGTACTTTTTAAGGTACGTGCCAAATGTCGGTGTTGAGGTCCTAGCAGGCTGCTGAAAAACTCTCTTTTTGCCAGCGAAGGGCACACCTCAGGCGCTGAAGCGCGGCTGATTTTAATGAACTTAACGGCACGAGTGAACTCATGCCCTTCCCAAACACTCCCAAAACGGAGTTTTTCAGCATCCTGCTAGGCGATCCGGCCATTGATTGATACGAGTTGCGGAGGTTTGTACGTTCTCGGGCAAGCCTCTTCGTTGTAATGTGCGCCCATTGAGCCCTACGTGTTCCGCATGATTACGACTCATTGGCGAGGTTGCCCCTCGCTCTTATCGAGGGGCAGCCCGCGATAGGTGTGCCGGCACCGTAGAGGCCGCTACGGCGCCACACGGAACGTCTTACTGCTCAAGAGCACCTGCCCCGGCGTGGTGACACTTGAACGGTCCCCGTGACTGCGCCAGCAGGCACGGTCGCGGTAAGAGAGGTGCCGGAAACGACTTTGAAACTCGCCGACGTACCGTTGAACGATACGGCGGTGGTTCCGGTAAAGCCTTGGCCGAGAATCTCGACGGTTTTGCCGACCTTACCCGCGGGCTGACCGACGAAGGCGACGAAAGGCGACGCTCCGATGTTTACGCTCCAAAAAACGCCACAAGTGCAATCTACGGCCGTGCCGCCCTCTTGCGTGGTGCCGTAGAGCAAACCATTGGTGTGCTGGAACACGGTGGAGTGCGGAGTAGAGCCGTCGGTGCCATCGAAAGCGTGGACGACCGAAAAAACGCCCTCCGGGGTGATCTGGAAGATTGTGCCGAACCCGTTCGCTCCTCCACTGGTATTCACGCCATAGAAGTTTCCGTCGGTGGCCTGCATCAGCCCGATTGGTGATTCTCCGTCTGCGGTGGCATTTAGCTTATAAATCCAAGTCAGCTTTCCCGCCGGCGTCATCTTGAAGATCGTGCCGATACCGCCGGGGTTGCCTCCGCCAGCTGTTCCGTAAAAGTTCCCATCGCTGCCGAGAATCACATAGTTCGGGGATCTAGGGCCCGTGCCCGTGAGGAGAAAGCTGTGCACGTAGCTGAACTTGCCGCCGGTTGTCACCCTGAAAATTGCTCCCGCTGCGTTGGATCCACCTGCAGGAGTCGCCCCATAAAAATTGCCGTCGGTTCCTTCGAAGAGCGGGCCCGTGATCTCGCCACAGTTTGTTTCGTTGCAGCTGACAAGGGGCGTGAAGACGGGGCTGCCGCCGGCCGTGATCTTGTAGATCGAGCCGTAGCCCTGGCCATTGCAAGCACCGCAAGTTGTTCCGTAATAGTTGCCGTCTGTGCCCTCGATCGGCGGGGCGGTCGGCAGAGCGCCATCGCCGTTATTTTGGAATGTGTAGAGCGGTGTGAAGATATGGCTGTTCGCGTTGAGGCGGAAAATATTTCCGTAGGGCACGCTGCTGAAGCCGCCTCCGTAGTTGGTTCCATAGAAATTGCCGTCGGTGCCCAAGGTGACTCCAAGGGGTTCGTTGCCATTGGTTCCGTTGAGGCCGAAGGTAGCGGACAGCGTGCCGGCGGGCGTGATTTTGTATGCGCCGCCATAGTTTTCCATCGTCTCTTCGAAGCTCTCGATGCTGCTGTACATGTTCCCGTCCCGGCCCTGAGCGATGATGCCCGAATAGAACGGCTGGATGGGATCGCCCAGGTTTCCGAAGTTGTAGAGGACGTTATAGGTGAATTGGGCGTGAGCGGCTGACACCAGAAATCCGGAGACGACGCACAGAGTAAACCAGAANNAAACGACAGACAAAGAGAGCTCGAAGCATCGCAACTCCTTCTGTACTGATCGGTGAAATGTCCTGCGCAGCATACATTTCCGGCGCACAGGCTAGGGCGCATTATACGGCGGACCAGGTGGGCGAGTGATTCGGTGGGATAGCACGAAAGAACGGTTTCAAAGCTTTGATTGTCGGTGGGATTGCGAACCATGTCCACGTACTCTTGTCGTTGCCCGCGACGCTGCCTCTCGCCAAGGCGATGCAATTGATCGAAGGAGCATCGTCGCATTGGATGAATGAGAACCACACGAGAGACTTTGCCTGGCAGGAGGGATAAGGCGCATTTACGGTTGGAATTTCGCAGAAAGATCAGACGATTTCATATATTCGGCGACAGCCCGAGCATCACAAGAAGCGAAGTTTCGAGGAAGAGTTCGCGACGTTTTTGAAAAAGCACGGAGTGGAGTACGACCCGCATCACGTATGGGGTTGAGCGCGAGTTCAGGCGTGCCTCCGGCACGCGGTTCCGTTCTCGCGGACGCGAACCCGGCGTTGGAAACGCCGGGCTATTATCAGACGGTCCCTCCGGGACCTACGTCCGTGGTATCACGGGAGCAATTCGATGAAAGGGCGAGCGCAGCGACGCAAAAGGTCCCGGAGGGACCGGCGACAAGAGCCCGGCAGTTCACTGGCGGGAAGGCTAAGAATGGGCCATCCGTTTGTGGATATGGTTATACGCGACCAACGGCGACTTACGGATGAAGGGCTGCTTGCTCCAGCCCTAACCGCTCCGACATTCTCTCCGGTNNGACACGCAGTACCCGTCTCGAAACGCGCGGTTGACGAACGCCGGAATCAAATTCTTGCGAGGCAATTCGCGACTATCAAATTGCAAGGAAGGATCGATGAATTCAGTTTGTTAAACCAAAAAAAGCCCCACTCTCGCGAGCGGGGCCTTTGACTTTACGACGGCTGA
>PLUJ01000112.1:0-447 GCA_003165455.1 Acidobacteriaceae bacterium
AACCACCCCAACATCTGCACCATTTACGACACCCCAGTACCGATTCTGAATCCCTGGGAAGCGTGACCCTTCAGCTTAAGCGGCGGCCGTTAGCTTCTCAGCCTCCTCGCAAATCCGCGTCCAAGCCCGCTCCACGTGCCGCGCCTGCGTATTGGTCTGGCCGACGCAGAGGCGCAGAGTGAACTTCCCGTTCAACTTCGTGTGCGTGAGGAAGAGATCGCCGCTGCGGTTCAGGCGCTCCATGATGGTTTGATTCGCCGCATCTCCCCCTTTGTGGCGGAAGCAGACCAGGTTCAACGGCGCGGGTGCGACGAGTTCGAAATTTTTGTCGCTGTGCACCCAGCCGGCGAATTGCTGTGCCAGTTGCACATGGCGACGAATATGGTGCTGCAGGCCTTCCACGCCATAGTGGCGGATCACAAACCACAACTTGAGCGAGCGGAAGCG
>PLUJ01000112.1:470-22516 GCA_003165455.1 Acidobacteriaceae bacterium
TCGAAGTTGGTGAACATCCACTTATGCGGATTGAAGTTGTAACTGTCGGCGAGTTCGACTCCTTTTTGCAGATGGCGAAATTCCGGGCAGAGCGCTGCCGTGCCCGACATGGCTGCATCCACATGTAGCCAAAGATTGTGCTGGTGGCAGATATGAGCGATCTCAGCGATGGGATCCATCGCGTTCGAGGAGGTCGTGCCTACGGTCGCACACACAAAGCAGGGAACCAGGCCAGCGCGCTTGTCAGCTTCAATCTGGCGTGCAAGAGCGTCCGGGCGCATAGCGAAGTTCTCGTCGACTTCGATCAGGTGCAGATTGGAGACGCCGATGCCCGCGATCATCGCCGCCTTCTCTAAAGAAGAGTGCGTCTGCGAAGATGCGTAAGCCACGATGCGCCCGTCGCATCCTTTTTGATTGCTGGTGTAGTTGGTGGCGCGTTCGCGCGCGGCCAACAGCGCGCAACGCGCGGCGCTCGAAGCCGTATCTTGAATAACACCGCCGCCGGTATTCGACGACAGGAACTTCTCCGGCAAGCCGAGCATGGGCACGAGCCAGTCGAGCACATGCGTTTCCAACTCCGTGCAGGCCGGACTCGTCGACCACAACATGCCCTGCACGCCCAGACCGGAAGAGAGAAGATCGCCGAGGATTCCGGGACCGGAGGCATTGCAAGGAAAGTACGCGAAGAAATTCGGCGACTGCCAGTGCGTGATGCCGGGAAGAATCAGGCCTTCGATATCTTTGAGCAAAGATTCGAATGGCTCGCCGTGCGCGGGAGGGGCAGGCGGCAGCGAGGCGCGGATCTCGCCCGGTCTCACCTGCGAACACACTGGAAACGATGCCACGCGAGATTGATAGTCTGCGATCCAATCCACCACGGCGTGACCGTGTCGGCGGAATTCTTCGGGCGTCATGTGAAAAGACTTTTCGTCGGACATCGTCCTCCGCGATTGGCTCACAGCAGAGCAGTTAAATTTGCAGCCGTCCGAAAAACATTTGAGTTTTATACTCGAATGTCACTCGGCCACCTGCTTCATTAGTCTCAAAGATGCGCTGCAGGTCACGCAACATTGCAGCATGCCTGGGATGTTCTGGGCCGGGTGCGTATGAGGACGACAGCAAACGGCCTTCGACCCCAGCATAGCCAAATTCCTGGCGCAGCGGGAAGTCGCGCTCTTCAAAGGGCGCCGGATCGAAGAATTCGTTTACGGCTGCCGTGGTTCGCTCGTGCCGGATTTCTTCGTAATCGGTGCCATAATGTTTTAGTAATTGTTCGTAATCGCACAAAAATCTGGTCGAGTCGGTGAGGCGTTCATTCCACAAAAGTACCAGCCAGCCCTGCGGCTTTAAGATTCGAACAAATTCGCTTCGCGAACCAGAGCGATCGAACCAGTGGGCTGCCTGAGCTGCAGTAATGAAGTTCACGCTTTGGTCGGGAAGCGTGGTCGCTTCCGCCGTCCCGCTAACGCTGGTGAAGTTCGAAAAGTCGGCAAGTAGCTTCTCGCCGGCGGCGCGCATTTCGGCATTGGGTTCGATGCCGAAGACGCGATTGCCATTTTCCAGCAAGTGACGAGTCCAGATGCCAGTTCCGGAGGCGATATCTGCGATTACGTGTTCGCGCGAAAGACCGCACTCCGTTTTTAACGTCTGCAGAGCTTCCGGAGGATACGTGGGCCGGTAGAGAACATAATTCTCCACGCGGTTGGAGAATCGGCTGGTGGCGTTGGAAGCAGGCATTTAGAGTGCGCAGTGGCAAGATTGTTCATCTGCCGGACTCATTTTAAATGCAGGATAGGGATGTTGTCCCTCATGCGTACGGTTCTCACGCGAAAAGGCGAAAGAGCAGGAGCGAATAGGACTCAAGCAGGATCGGATAGGCGATCAAGACCTCTGTCCACTCTCGAGTCAATTCCCTTGACTGACGCAGCGCGCGTAAATGATGAGAATCACCTTCATCATTGGCCGCGTACAAAGGTCCTGTATCGGCCAGAACAGCGCGCATCATTTCTTCATCCCAGTCAGATAAAGATCATGATTTTGACTAACGTCGCTGCGGCCGCTATTGCCTTTCGGCTTAATCTTCAACGGACGTTGGGGGCGGAGAAAACCTCGTTGGCGTAAAAACTCTCGCAACGCCGCCTGCATCACGGTGGTCAGCGCGGGCGGGGCCTCTTGCGATCGCAGATAGTTATTTACTCCGTCGGCCAGGTCATCCGGAAGGGTTATCGTGGCTCGTTTCATTTCTCTTCGGTATAGCACCAGGTGGTGAAACTGATGATTTTGGTGAACTTTGCTGTATCATGACGAAACTGAAGGCAGGACTTGATTTTAGCCTTGCCCGTGGAGAGATCTTCTCCTTCAATCCGCTCCTTGTGCTACCTTACTTACTTTCAGCCTTGGAGCCTGATGCGATCCCTTTCAGCCGCGCTACTTTCTTATCTAATATTGTTTTACTTTCCCTCGACCGGCGTGACCGCGCACCCGGCGGAGTCTGTCGCGGCCCCGGCTGCCATCTTCGGGTTTCGGGATGCCGCCGCTGAGAATTCCGTTGAAGGCCGATTTATGGCTGTACCGGACCCCAAGTTGGCCGAAGAGCACTTACGGATACTGACCCAGGCGCCGCACATGGCAGGCACAACGGAAGATAAAGCTACGGCGGACTACGTAGCGCAGAGGTTTCGCGCCGCCGGGCTCGATACGGAAATCGTTGAATACAAGGCATGGTTTAACTATCCTCTGGAAATCAGCGTGGACATCACGGCGCCGCCCGGAGTCGAGATGCATGGGCCGACGCGGGAGCATGTGGATGGCGACCCCTATGACAACGATCCCCGCGTGGTGATGCCATTCAACAGCATGTCGCCGTCAGGAGACGCCGAAGCTGAAGTAATTTACGCAAATTACGGAACGCCCGAGGATTTCGAGAAGCTGGCGAAGCTGAAGATTGACGTGCGCGGCAAGATCGTCCTGGTGCGCTATGGGCAGAATTTTCGCGGAGTGAAGGCATTTGTGGCGCAGCAGCACGGCGCGGCCGCAATGATTATTTATTCGGATCCGTTTGACGACGGCTGGCGGCGCGGCGATAAATATCCCGGCGGGCCGTGGCATCCCGATACGGGCGTGCAGCGCGGATCGGTAGGATACATGTTCGAATTTCCGGGCGATCCGACCACGCCTGGATTCGCATCGGTGCCATCGTTGCCGGCGAGCAAACGCGTTTCGCCAGAGCAATCCGCGCAGATGCCTAAGATTCCGGTGACCCCGCTTTCGTACCACGATGCTATGCCGATCCTTCAGCATCTTGGAGGACCGGACTCACCGCGCGAATGGCAGGGATCGCTGCCTTTTACTTATCACGTAGGTCCCGGACCCGTACGCGTGAAGATGCATCTGAAGCAGGACTATCAGTTTCGGTCGCTGTGGGATGTAATTGGGCGTATCCCAGGAAGCGAATCGCCTAATGAATGGGTGGTTGCGGGGAATCATCGCGACGCATGGGTTTACGGTGCGGTGGATCCCAACAGTGGCACCGCGGCCATGCTCGAGGCCGTGCATGGAATTGGCGAGCTCCTAAAAACTGGCTGGAAGCCAAAGCGCACTATGATTTTTGCCAGTTGGGATGGCGAAGAAGAAGGGCTGATGGGCTCCACCGAATGGGCCGAGCAACACGAATCCGAACTGGCCGATTCTCCCGCATATTTCAACATGGATGTCGCCGTTTCGGGGACGAAATTTGGCGGTTCCGCGGTGCCCAGCCTGAAACAATTCCTGCGGGACGTAACCAAGAGCGTGCCCAGCCCCATGGGCGGAACCGTCTACGAAGCCTGGCAGAAAACGGATCAAACGGCAGGCATCTCTCCGCTATCGCCGCTGGACTCTGCAGGAGGGGAGCATCATGATCGCGATGTTCCGGTTAAAGCCGACGTTGCGGTTGGGGATCTGGGCAGCGGCTCCGATTACAGCGCATTCCAGCAGCACCTGGGCGTGCCCTCGAGCGATATAGGTTCGAACGGGCCGTATGGGGTGTACCACTCGGTTTTCGACAATTTCACCTGGTTCAAAAAGTTCGGCGATCCGGATTTTGTTTACGAACAGCAGATGGCAAGAGTCTTCGGACTGGAAGCCTTACGCATGGCGGACTGCGACGTATTGCCATACGATTATGAGGAGTATGGCAAAGAGGTTTCGGCTTATCTGGATGCAGCCGGAAAACGCGCCGCAAATAAATTTGGAGAACATGCGATCGATTTCAATAAGGCGATGAATGCCGCCAAGCGATTTCAAGATGCGGGAGCGAAAATCCTATCCAAACAAAAAAATCCTCCCAGAGATGTGGCCCGATTGAATCACGCTCTGCTCAATGCGGAACGTGCTTTGCTGGTCCCCGAAGGTCTGCCTCACCGGCCCTGGTTTCGCCATTCCATCTATGCGCCCGGTGAATACACGGGCTATGCGGCGGTGGTGATTCCAGGCGTGAACGAGGCTCTCGACAAAGGGGACGCCGAGGCGGTCCGCGGGCAACTGGCAACTATCACGGTGGCGCTGGAACGGGCGGCCAAGGTGCTCGATCAGCGTTGAGGGGTCGTTTGACTAAGCATAGAACGCGTTTTAGAAGTAACGGACATGTGTTCAGCGTTCATGGCAACTACAAGAAGCGAAGGCAGAACTCAGTAAGTTGCTGTGTTTTGACTCGGTCAAAACGTGTAAACGCCTGTTCTCGCCAACTAACCCTCATCGAGCTTAAAATGGCGGCGTGCCATTTGATCGAGAACAGATCGAGGCGAGACTCGCATTAGACCTTATCGCTTCTGCCGACATGCCGCAGATCGCGCAGGATATTAGAGATTGGGTCACGTCTGTCCTCAAAGACTTTGCGCGATAATTTCCGGTCAATTGGTGAAAAATCGCGATAGAACTCATTGAGTGGGATCGTTCGGAGAGTTTCATGAGGCCCCCTTTCCCATGCATTCATTTGCCGGTTCGCGCATCCCACACCGGGGTGCCCTTGGCGTCGCGAAACAGGAGCGTGTCTTCGCCCTTCACCAGTTCTCGTGCGAGGATCACGTCCGCCCCTTCGTACTTTGCCTTCGAGCCTGTAACAGTAATCTGGTCACCCTTGCTGAAATTGATGCCCATCTCATCTTCAAACGGTTTGGGGCACACATAGATGTGGATCTTGTCGTCACCGTTCTTGATGATCAGTTCCGTGAAATCTTTCCTCTTCCCCACAGTCACCAGATTCACTTCATCGATCGCGCCCTTGGTTTTCATCTCCGCGTCAAGTTCATACTTGGGCAGGCTACTGTCTTCTGGTGGCGTCTTTTGTGAGAGTCCCGGCGTTACCCACAGAAGCAAAGACAACACGACTCGGAAAAGTATCTTGATGCTTTTATATGGCAGGATGGGACATTGCAAATCGAGTGACACTGCTCCTCCTCGTTGCTGACCAAGAACCAACGTCGAGGGCGGGGTGTGCCTCTCCACTTTCGGCACGGCCCTGAGAAACACGTTGGTCGGTTCCTGGGTTGCCTGACAGTTTTCGCTAACCATAAGGCCGTACACTCAGTCGCTTTCGAAGAAGACAGGAGAATCGTACACCCTGAACGAACGGATGGTTGGCGCAAAATCGCCTTTGACCGCGTTGTGGGTACCTAATTACGAAGGATGCACAAATCCATTTTCGTGAGTCGGAAGAAGTCTTCTGTCATTTCCCCCGGAAAGTGTGCAATATTGACCAGCTACTAGAACCGCGCAGCCAGTATTCTGCTCTTAGTTTCAATAAATGGAACACGGTGATGGGTTAGCGACTGTATGTCATTGGACCCTCACGACCGGTTCACACTTCGGCTGGACCTCAACGTTTGGGTCCGGCCTCTTTTTTTGCCGACGACCACCCGACTTGTTCATTCCTCCTGTCAGTTGGCGTAAAAATCGCGATAGCGCTCATTGAAGGTCGGTCAAAACGTGTAATCGCCTGATAACAGAAGTTATGTCGTACCTGCGCTGACAACGCGGTGGTCGGGTCAAGTATATTCTTGCCCTGATTAGCTTCTGCTTCTCGACCTCAAACACAGCTCTAGCGCGTCCTGTCCTGCTCTGCCTTGCGTCACGTCAGCGTCAATATAGTGCGATTCAGCCGTCTTCAGCGCGATTACGAAGGTTCTGATATTCAGGCAAATTCCTGAAATGCGCCTTTCCGACCCCGCGCACGATCTTCCGCGCGATTTCTCCGCGCAATTATTCAGCGAAATCATGAAACCAACGAGGACGAGCTTCCCTCTAAGTTGGTAGTGAACGGTTTGGTAGTGAACGATTTAGTAGTGAACGATACGCAAGTTTTCGTGGTGGGTGGCGGCCCTGCGGGCCTGGCCGTGGCGATCGCCGCACGTCAGCGCGGACTGGAAGTGGTTGTGGCAGACGGGGCGCGGCCTCCCATCGACAAGCCATGCGGCGAAGGGTTAATGCCCGATGGGCGAGCGGCGCTGGCGAACCTGGGCGTTGAGATTCCCGCGCAAAGTTCCCATCGTTTTCGTGGAATCCGCTTTGTAAGCGGGCGATTGAGCGTGGATGCGAGTTTTCCCGAAGGCCCCGGGATTGGCGTGCGCCGTACTGTATTGCATCAACTCATGGTTGCGAGAGCGGAAGCCGCAGGCGTCACTCTGCTGTGGCAAAGCCCTGTCCAAGGGCTGCACCCTCAGGGTGTTCTGCTGGGGGATCGAATCGTGCCTTCACGCTGGGTGGTCGGCGCGGACGGGGGACAATCTTTGGTACGCCGATGGGCTGGGCTGGATCGGTATCAGCGAAACCAAACCCGATTCGCCTTTCGGCGGCACTACCGCATTTCTCCGTGGAGCGATTGCATGGAAGTTCACTGGGGGCCGAAGTGCCAGCTCTACGTTACGCCGGTGGCGAGCGATGAGATTTGCGTTGCGGTGGCTTCGCACGATTCCAGCCTGCGTTTGGATACCGCGCTGCCCGCTTTTCCTGAAGTAGCCGAACGGCTTCGGGACGCCGAGCAGACGTCAGTGGAGCGAGGAGCGATTTCTTCCAGTCGACGGCTGCAGCAGGTTTCCACGGATCACGTAGCGTTGGTCGGCGATGCTTCCGGTGCAGTGGACTCGATCACAGGAGAAGGATTATGCCTGACCTTTCGTCAAGCGGAAGCGTTGGCGGAATGTCTCGCGCAAGGCAGCTTGCGGCGATATCGGAGGCAACATCGGTCGTTGGCAAGGCGGCCCGCGATGATGGCTCGACTGATGCTGACGCTAGATTGGAATCTTCCGTTTCGCCAGAGGGCAATGCGGGCTTTCGGGTCGGATCCACAAATCTTTCGCCGTATGCTGGCTATGCACGTCGGAGCGCTTTCGCCCCTGCAATTTGCCGCGAACGGGTTCTCGCTGGGATGGCAAATGTTGAGCCAGTAGATTGAAGTACTCAAGCTGGAAGTTTCCAAGCGTCAACAGTCCACGAAATCCCTAAAAAANNACTCTACGTGGCCTCTCACGGCGACTCCCGGGTCAGGGCCAAAGCCCTTAAGGATAAAAGCCTTCGCGCGACCGACGCGATGCTTGCATCCGTACTCACCGGCTAGTGTGCGGGCTGTAGTTCCGTCGCGCATCTGCATGCGATCGCGTCCGAAACCCCGCTTAGAGCAACCAGCTCTAAGTCTCAGCCACCTCACCTGGTCTTAGACTCCCACAACATTTACCACTACAATCTGAACTTGTCATTCGACCACCTCCTTCCCGGTGTAATCGCAGATTAAAACAAAATGAGCGGTCGCGTCAAACCGAGCCCAAATCCGCCGAGATGAGCTGAAAACCCTGGCCAATCGGACGGGCTCACGCCTTGTCCTGAAGAGTGTTTAGACTCGGCTCGGTTGTCACCGGAGTTTCCTCTTTGCCCTGCATCGCCGCTTTAAATCCGCGGATGCCTTCGCCCATCCCTTTCCCCAACTCGGGAAGCTTCTTAGGGCCAAAAATCAGCAAAGCGATACCGGCGATGATCATCAGGTGCATCGGTTGAAACAAGCCTTCAAACATGGCGTTCCTCCTATCGGAATGACGAAATATGAACTTTGAAATAACAAATCCTACGAGCAAGAATGGGCGCCGCGGACCCATGCATTGCCAACAGCGCCCTTCGCCGCGACCGGCGCGAAATGACCCTCCCCCGAGAGCTTCCACGCGGTTGCGCCAACTTCTAAAAGCCGCGCTTCGCCGCATCAGCAGCATCTGCCAGCTCGTTCAAGGTGCTGAAGAATTCCGCCGACTGGCCGATGAAGAGTCCGCTGGCGGTTAAGGCTGCAACGGCGGCCTTGGCGCCAGCAAACTGATCGGTCAGCGGACGAATGATCGACACGTTCGGTAGACCAGGCTTGAATTCCACCGGAACGGGGAATATCAAGCTGGGCTGAATCAGTGGATTCAGCGGGCTGAAAAAATTGGGAAATGTCAGACCGGACACGGGGTCCGAAAACGGAGCTACCGGGGCCTGCACTCCGTTTCCGGAGAAATCAACCCATTCCAGGAAGTGAGCGATCTCGTCGCCGCCGATGCCCAGGGTGATTTCAAGCACTTCGGGATGCGTGACTTTTTGGCTCATAGCTGCATAGAGACTCGATCCGCCTTGCTCGATCTGTCCGAAGTGGAAAGCGGCCACATTCGCAATCGCCTGAATGTGATCGTTGCCGGGAAAGTTGGAATTTTTCTCGCCTTTGTAGTCGGCATCGCTGCGGGGAATGGCGGTGACGTTATCGAGATTGATTGCCTGCGGGAAAGTTGCGCCGAGGTCGGGATTGGTGGCGCTGCGATAGCGTACGTACCAACTGGTATCGACATTGAGATTCATGAGGTTGGTAAGCCGCAACTTCCCAGTCGATCCTTTGGCAGTGCTTCCGGGGAGGGTCTCGAACTGCGTGAGATCGACCGTCGCGGCGCCCTTGGATGCGAGATACGCGTTCAGGAAGGTAGCGTGGCTGATCTCATCCAGCGTGTTGCTGGCGATGTATTGCGGTCCATCGGAATCCAGATTTGATAGGGCTACCTGATAGGGGTTCAGCTTTTCATGGGGGTCGACTTCGATGGGAGGAAGTTTACCGATGCCACCCAGTTCCGCGTACTGCGTCCAGAGATCCGATTCGATCAATTCGGCTGCCGCAAGGAACCGAAGAATCGCGGTGTCTCCTTTGGTAATGGTCGAATCGTTCGTGGCCTGAGCGAATGCAGGCAGGCCGCTGCCCAGGATGCCAGTTCCGACAGTAGCCGCCGCTCCGGCGATCATGCTGCTCTTTAGAAATGAGCGGCGGTTCGCAGTGTGCTCCAGAATTTCCGTTAATTGCTTCATCGTGTCCTCTCTTGAATCTTCGGTCTTCACCGCGTTCTTATTGCCTGTATCGCGATGTAAAAGAAGAGTAGCCATGAGCGCTCGAAGCCTTGTCATGCGTTCGTCAAACATTTGTATCTTCTTGGAGAAGTTGTCTGTGGCGATATCAGAAAGTGCGGGAGCTGGGGAAATGAAAGCGGTTGACTGAAGTGCTCGTGCGATTGTCGCGAGAGCGAGGCGGAGGCTGCCGAATTTCCACGTTATAATTAGCCCGACAACCGTTACTGAAAATTGCGCGCCCACTTGCAACCCGACTGTGTGCTTTCAGGTTCTTATTTTGATGATCGTGACGGTGCCGTAAAGCGTTTCGCGGGAAACCTTTTGAGTTTGATTTCCGCGTCGTGCGGCTTCTCTACATCGCTGTGCTTGAAAGGAAAAAGAGGAAAAATGAGTCGATCTGCTGTTGTGATGGCGTTAGTGGTCCTGAGCGCATCGTTTTTGTTTGCTCAAGACGCAACGCCCAAGGTGCAGGTTTTTGGGGGATACTCCCTATTTCACGCGGATAGCGGCGGACTCACAACCACGACGCTGTACAACGCCCTGCATGAGCCGAACGAGCCATTCGATATAGCGTCCAACTTCATGGGTTGGAACGCCGAGGCGCAGTACAACGTGAATCCCTGGTTCGGAGTTGCGGCGGACTTCGGCGGCCGTTACGGCGCGCCCTTGACGCAAGGGAGATTCAGCAAACTATCCGGCCTTCCCAACGGCAACGGCTATACATTGATGGTTGGGCCGGTTGTCACGTACAGGAATAAGTCCAGACTCACGCCTTTTATTCACGTTCTCTTTGGTTTTGACCGGTTGAGCATAAGCGCAAGCACGATCTCCGGTTTATCGACTCCGTTGTCTTCCACCGCCACGACCTTTGATGATGCTGCACTGGCGCTGGGGGGTGGGTTGGACCTGAGAGTGTTCCGGCGTTTTTCGCTTCGCCTGGCGCAACTGGACTATCTTGAGACCACTCACAACCTGGATCATTTCTACGGGCAGGCATTTCCCACGGGAGCGTTCAACAATCTCGAAACTCATGAACGGAATCTGAGGGTCTCAAGCGGTATCGTTATACGGTTCTGAGCATATTCAGAATCGGCCAAATACCTTCCCTACCTGCACCGCCCTTACGCTGCACCGCTTCGTTTCGCAAACCTCTCGTACATGACCCCCTGTCATCTGGGAACGCACCAAGGGCTCTCTAGACTGGAGATTCCCCCTCAGTGAGCCGATCTTTCCCCAGATCGTCGGAATTTTATCTGTAGGCGTGTAAACAGCTGAGCCCTCAAGACTTCCATCGGAAGGCTTCGGCCTGTGGAATACCGATGTTGGCGAGCACGCGGTAGGCGAACTCGCGAGCCATGTCATCTAAGCTTGCCGGCCCGTAGTAGAAGGCTGGGATGAGAGGAAAGATGGTGGCTCCGGCATCGGCGGCCCGGTACATGTTGCGGACGTGGATCTTGTTGAGGGGAGTTTCGCGGACACAGAGGACCAGCGGACGTTTTTCCTTCAGGCAGACATCCGCTGCGCGTTCGATGAGGCACGACGCCGCGCCGCTCGCGATTCGTGCCAGAGTGCCGACGCTGCAAGGTAGCACGATCATGGCATCGGCGAGATAAGAACCGCTGGCGACGTTGGCGCCGATATCGGCGTTTGATTGCTCTTTAATTTTCGATGCGATTTTCGACGCCGTGATTCTTGGCGTACGGGAAGAATGGGAAGCTTTGCTTCGCGGAAATTTGTTTTTCGAAGCGAGGTTTTCGAGAGCGACAAGCTGCTGAACGAGATTTGCGCGTCCGGTGATATTGAGTTCTTCAGCCATGACGCGTAACGCGGAATCGGAGGCGATGAAGTTGACGGTTCGAACGCGCGGATCGCAATCAAGTGTCAGCAAAAGATATCGCAGAAAAAGGGCTCCGCTGGCGCCTGTGGTTGCGACCGTCAGATTTTCAGGAGCGTGAATGGGCAAGGCGTCTCCGGCGAGGCGATCAGAAGCCCCGAACCTTCGAGCATAGGCAGTTGCAGAAGTGGAAGTCAAGGTAAGCGGAAGTTTAGGGGATGGGCAGGAGCTCCAGCTAGAAGTTGATCATGGCGTCGACATCCAATTTGCGATTCCGGCGAAGTGTGGCGCAACTTCAGGCGTTAGTCGGAGTGGAGCGCGAAATCCGTGCCCAGGATTCGCAGAGCCGCCGGAAGTATGTGCGGGAGTTCACAAGGTCGTTTCGCACGTATCAAGCCATTCTGAATCATCAGGAGTTTCACCACGCCTTGCGTGCGGCCGATGTTGTCCTGGTGGGTGATTATCACGCGTTGGCTGCTTCGCAGCGCTTTGCCGCGGGATTGGTGGAGCAACGTTCGCTGGCCGGGGATCGCGCGGTTGTGCTGGGCGTGGAAACGATTTTTGCGCGCGATCAGCATGTGCTCGATGAATGGTGGAGGCGTGAGATCGACGATGGGGAGCTACGACAGCGTATCCGCTTTGATTTGGACTGGGGATATGATTGGGCGCCATTTTACGAGTTGTTGGTCGCGGCGCGGGATCATGGTGAGGCGATCTACGGTTTGGATTGCATGCCGCGCGAGAATCTGCGAAAAATCGCAGCGCGTGATCGCCACGCCGCGGCGAAGATTGCGGAAATCCGCGACCGGCATCCCGAAGCTGTAGTGTTTGCGCTGTTCGGGGAGTCTCATCTTGCTCCGAATCACCTTCCCCGAGAACTGCGGAAGCTGATGCCGGAAGCCAAAATTCTGACGGTGCTTCAAAATGTCGATCCGCTTTACTGGCGAGCGGCCGGAGAGAGCGCCGATCAGGTTGAAGCGGTGCTCGTAAGCGACAATGTATTGTGCGTATTCAACGCCACTCCTCTCGAAAAATATGAGAGCTACCGGCTCTTTCTCGATCAATGGAGCCGCTGTGACAGCGGACCGGACTTTGCCCCCACGGTCTACAACTTGGTGGACAGTCTGGCAGGCTTTCTTGAGATCAACCGTTATTCTCCGCACAACAGTACGCAGCCGAAATTTCTGGTCGACATGCTGCCTGAAGTTCACGGTCATGCTTCCGACGTCATGCAGCGGCTACTCTCGCGGAAGGGAATTGGTTCGGAACAGCTGGAACCCATGCTGACCAGGGTTCAGGAGCGCGGTAGCGCGTACTTTCCCGAAGTCAACGCATTCTATATGCGAGAGTTCCAGTTGGTGCACGCCGCGGAAGATGCTGCGCGATTTCTACACCACGCCTGCCGCGGTTTGCCCCATCGCTTAAATGGCCATGTAGAAAGCGGCACGGTAAAAGAGGAAAGAACCGTTGATGTTTTTTACAGGCGGATCGTTGAACACTTTTTGGCTGACTTTGGCTCGCGGGTGCTCTACCCTTCGAGATCCGCGCCCGTTGGGAATGGTCCACTATCGAGAGCGGCATTCGATAAGTATGCGCAGGCAGCCGTTCACGGCGATGTGAAAAAGTTTGACTCGAGTGCTTTGGAGTTAGGGTATCGCCTTGGCAGCTTGCTCTATGCCGCGTACCTTGAGGGAACAATAAAACCTGCGGCATTAAGACGGCTGTTCCTGGCGCACCTGGACAAGCCAGAATCGGGCCGTGCAATCTGCAACTCTGTAATCGCGAAACTACGACACACATCCAATCGCACGGAGCGTGGGAGTCATTAAGTGAAAATCGCCATGGGTCTGTTCGTGACAAGAATTTAGAATCATGAATCTAGAAGCAACGACGAAGTGCTAAGCTAGACAACGCGCCACCGACCCTTGGCAACCGACTGACCGTGAACGCCGAATCCATCCGCAAACTTTTCGAGCAGGTGCGCCGGGGCAAACTTGCGCCCGACGCCGCCGTTGATCGTCTTCGCCATTTGCCGTTTGAAGACCTGGGATTCGCCAAGGTCGACCATCATCGCGCNNCCTGCCATTTGAAGATTTGGGATTCGCCAAGGTCGATCATCATCGCAGCCTCCGCGCCGGGATGCCCGAAGTGATCTTTGGGGAGCGTAAGACTCCATTGCAAACAGCGGAAATTTTTAAGCGGTTGTCCGAACATGGCGGCAACGTTCTGGCTACACGAGCGGATGCCAAGCAATTCGCCGCAGTCAAGAAGAAAGTCCGTAGGGCTGAATATCGGGAATTGGCCCGTACGATCATGTTGCGGCAGGACTCGCAAGTCTACGGCAAAGGCACAATCGCCGTCGTTTCCGCGGGAACCAGCGACATTTCGGTGGCTGAGGAAGCTCTGGTCACAGCCGAAATCATGGGCAACAAGGTTGAGCACTTCTACGACGTTGGAGTCGCGGGAATCCATCGTCTTCTGGCGAATCGCGAAGCATTGACGAAAGCGCGAGTGGTGATCGTGTGTGCCGGTATGGAAGGAGCACTGCCGAGCGTGGTTGGCGGACTGGTGGGCGTTCCGGTGATTGCGGTTCCTACCAGCGTTGGCTATGGTGCGTCGTTTAAGGGCGTGACCGCCCTGCTCGGCATGCTGAATTCTTGCGCGTCGAACGTCAGCGTGGTGAATATNNGCCGGCTATGTGGCGTCGCTGATCAATCGGCTGTAGGACTATTTTTCTACCGGCGCGAGCGCTTCTTAGAGAGCGGTTTGCGACGTTCGTCTGACTTTGCGCCAAGCTTGTTTTTTCCATCAAATACCCGGGCGAAGATCTTGTCCACGTTTTTCAGCTGACGCTGGAGATCGAAAGCGTATTCGATCTGTTTTCGCGGGACTTTCCTCGTGATTTCCCGATCGGCCAAAACCAGCTCATGGAAATCCAGCTCTTCCTTCCATGCCCTCATGGCGTGCGATTGCACGAGCCGATACGCGTCTTCGCGCGAGACGCCGTGCTCCACAAGATCGAGCAAGAGTTGGCCGCTGAAGATCAGTCCCCGCGTGCTTTCCAGGTTTGCCAGCATTCGTTTCGGATACACGAACATGGTTTCAATCAAGTTGGCGGTCTTGTTCAGCATGTAATCGATCAGCGTCGTGGAATCGGGCAAAATCACGCGCTCCGTCGAGGAGTGCGAGATATCCCGTTCATGCCATAACGCGACATTTTCGAATCCCGCCTGCGCATTGCCACGGACCACGCGCGCCAAGCCGCTGATCTGTTCGCAGGTGACTGGATTGCGCTTGTGCGGCATGGCGGAAGATCCCTTTTGCTTCTCGCTGAAAAATTCCTCCGCTTCGCGAACTTCCGTGCGCTGCAGGTGCCGGATCTCGGTGGCGATTTTGTCTAATGTGGATGCAATGACCGCCAGCGTTGCCAGGTAATGTGCGTGCCGGTCACGCTGAATTACTTGAGAGGAAACGGCGGCTGCTTTCAAGCCCAGTCGCGCGCAGATTTTCTCTTCGAGCTCGGGAGTGAGGTGGGCAAATATTCCGACAGCGCCGGAGAACTTTCCAACTCGCAGGTCTTCTGCCGCGGCAGCAAACCGGACAATGTTTCGTCGAGTCTCCGAATACCAGTTCGCCAACTTGAAGCCAAAGGTGATGGGTTCGGCGTGGACGCCGTGGGTGCGGCCCACCATTGGCGTATCTTTGAACTCCCAGGCGCGGCGTTCAAGTATTTCGGCCAGTCTCTCCAAATCCTGCGAGATCAAAGCGGAAGCCTGCTTGATAAGAAGCGCTTGTGCGGTATCCACCACGTCATTCGAGGTGAGCCCGTAATGAAACCAGCGAGCGTCCGGACCTACGATTTCGGCCACCGCCGTGGTGAAGGCAATCACATCGTGCCGCACCTCGGCCTCGATTTGATGGATGCGCTCCACGCGAAAGTCGGCGCGTTCTCGGATGGATTTGGCGGCGGCCCTGGGCACCATGCCGGCTTCGGCCAAAGTTTCGGTAGCGGCTACTTCGACGGCCAGCCAGGTGCGGAAGCGGTTTTCCTCACTCCAGATGCGGCCGATTTCAGGACGGGTATAGCGCGAGATCAAGGCAGATCGTCTCCTGGCGAAGAGCTAAATAGATAGACAGAGGATTCTAAATGGACTTGAAAAAAGAGGCCAGCGCCATCGGTTGAAGTGCAGCCCTAAATTATATCTCTATCGTAATACGATAGAATATAATATCTTCCCAGAATCGCAACTCGCTACAATCAGCCACATGCGAAAGCTCACTTTATTGGATTACCAGGCGTTGGCGGAGTTCCGCTACCAGATTCGGCGATTCCTTCATTTCAGCGAGCAGGCGATAAAGGAAGCCGGATTGGAGCGCGGACAATATCAGTTGATGCTGGCGGTCAAGGGCATCCCAGCCGGGGTCCGACCGCGGATTCGGGAGCTCGCCGAGCGCATGGAGATCCGCCATCACAGCGCCGTCGAACTGGTGAATCGCCTGGAAGCGCGAGGCTTTGTGCATCGCTCCCGCGCTCAAAAAGACCGTCGCGAAGTCTTGCTGGCGCTTACTCCGAAAGGCGAAAAAGTTCTGGGCGAGTTGGCGCTGCATCATCAAGAAGAACTCCGCTCCGCGGGGCCGGAATTGGTGGCCGCACTGCGGCGAATCATGCGGGAAGGGAATGATGGTGCTCCACAGCAAGCACTGGTGGCGCAGGAAAAGAAAAGAAAGTCACGCAAGAAGCCATGAGTACGATCCGAGCGCGCATTTTAAAACATCCATTACTTCGAAAACTTTTACCTTTGGTGCGGGAAGATCTGACCGCGGTTTATGCGCGCGATCTCCGCAAGTGGCTCATCGTTGCGCCAATCGTTGGGTTGATGAGCGGCCTGGTCATCACCGGAGTGGTGGTGATTATCCTGGGAAAACTATGGCCTCCCGTGCTCGCCTATTATCTTCATCACCATTGGGCCATCGTGCCGGGATTGGTAATAGGCTTCGTCGTGACGGGACTCATCATGCAGTTCACGACGCCGGACCCGAACCGCCATTCCACGGAAGAGATCATCCGTTCCTATCACGAGCACGAAGGCGAGATCGATATGCGGTCCTTCGTACCCAAGTTGTTGGCTGCTGTCACCACAGTGGGGTTTGGCGGCAGCGCCGCGCTGGAAGGCCCCAGTATTTACGGTGGCGCGGCGATAGGGTCGTGGCTGTGGACAAAACTTCGCAAACTGCGTCTGAATGATCGCGATCGGCGAATCATGCTGATCTGCGGTGCGGCGGCAGGCATGTCCGCTGTTTTTCGCGCGCCACTCACTGGCATTGTGTTTGCATTGGAGATGCCTTACCGCGACGATCTGGCTCATGAGGCGCTGGTTCCCTCGCTGATCGCCTCAGTCGTATCCTTCGTGACCCTCAGTTCATTTCTCGGCGCCGCACCCCTCTTCAATTTCGCCGCATCCACCGCGTTCACCCGCCATGACGTCTACTGGAGTGCGCTCCTCGGCCTGATTATTGGCTTGATTGCGATGGTCTTTGTAATCACATTTCGCAGAGCGCGAACTTGTTTTGTGAAGTGGAATTTCCCCCATTGGGGCAAGTTAGCCATTGGAGGCTTGCTGACCGGGGTCTGCGGGCTGCTGTTTCTATATATCTATCCCGGCAATCTCATTCCAATTGGACCGAACTACGAGGCTGTGGGAGAGATTCTTGGCCGACCTCATAGTACTGCCGAGCTCCTGGTCTTTAGCGTCCTGAAGCTGGGCGCGACGCTTTTTACGCTGGCTGCAGGCGGGGTCAGTGCCATGTTTGTTCCACTATTTCTGACGGGCGGAAGCCTCGGAACGGCTTTCGCTCAATTGATCCACAGTCCAGATCTCGGCCTATTTGCAGCGGTGGGGATGGCTTCCTTCATCTCGGCCGGGTATAAGACGCCGCTGGCGGCGGTGGTGTTTGTCGCGGAGGCTACCGGCGGTCACGNNCGCCTTCATTATTCCCGCTCTGATTGGAGCGGCCGTGGCCTATGCGGCCTCGGGGGATGCATCCGCTTCGGGCGACCAACGTCTGCATGAAGGGGAAAACGTGCATGAGGTCTGAAGCGGTCTGCATGTTACGGGAACGCTTTCCAAAGTAATATTTCGAAACTCTCCTAATCACTTATCGCATCGGCCGCACCCGCATCAGGATCAGTATTGCCAACAGTCTGTTGGGTATTCTGATGAGTTCTTAAAACACAAAGCAGGGAAGATTTGCTTTCTGGCCTTGGCATCCGGGACGCGTAGGATGGAAATCTATTTCTGTTTTTCTGCTTCCGCGATCAAGGGACGCAAGGCGTCCACGGAAAATCCTAAGGTGCCGCCGGAGAATCCATCGATGTAGGCGGAGTTGATTCCAATTACCTCGGCGTTCGAATTGAACACCGGACCACCGCTGCCTCCGTGGGCTGTGGGGGCGTCGTAGATCAGCTTTTCTCCAACTACGTCCCCAAGATGCCCACACGTGGTGGAAGGACGAATCAACGATAGTGCCGCTAGTTCGCTGGCCGCCGTGATGTCGTTATGACGGAATGCCATACGCTGGTAAATGCCCGTCGGAGATTTAGCCACCATTCCCGCAATTCCCATGGGATAGCCGATCACCGTCACTAGTTCGCCCGGTAGGGCGATACCTTTTGCAAGTGGCAATACCGCCAGTTCTCGGGTTGCGTCGCTGTCTTCCACTTTAAGAACCGCCAGATCTTCGGTAGGAGAAACGGCTCCCGGTTTCAAGCTGACTGGGGTGGCCGAGCCGGGGAAGAAGACAACCAGACTTTCCAGCATTGCGGTGGCGCCGCGATTCATGAGTGCTTCTGCTTCGGCGTCGCCGTACCAGGGTTCGGCTACATGCCGGTTGGTGGCGAGCAATCCGTTACTCACTAGAAATCCAGTTCCGGACACGCGGGCACGGATGGCGGCCGGCTCATTGACGAAGCCAACCTGGTAGACGCCATAAATGTAGCCGATGGAGTTGCGGTAGCGACTCAACACCAGCGCCGGCATGGCCTGCTCTTGTTCGAGTCTGGCAACCTGCGCTGTCAGTGTATGCACTTGTTTCTGCAAGTCCTCCGGCTGAGGAGACAGCGCGGTATTCGGGGCATAGTAATGGAACATCGCTACCGCGCCGATTAGCAGCACAATCCCCAGAACGGCCTGGACTGCCTGCTGCCAGTATTCGGTAACTTCGTATGACCCCTGCGGAGGTTCCGGTTCGGACATGTGTTTGGAAGACAGCCCAGGCTTTCAGCCGTTGCGCCAGGGAAGCGGCCGCTGAAAGCAGGAAGGTCATGTTCCCTTGTCCGGCGATGGTTTTCCACGGTACGGAAGACAATGAACGGAAGATTTGAAACTAGGTGCAGAATGGCAGCAAAGAGGGGCTGATTGAGCTAGGTTTTGGCGATTCCCAGGCGCTTTTCCATTTCTTCGTAACGAAAGCCTTCTCCGGGCGTATACGGCTGAACCCACTCGCCATCGATGACGAATTGTGGAATGGCACGCTTGCCGGTGCGCTTGACGATCTCATCGACCGCCCCGGGTGTGGTTTCAATGTCAATTTCCTTGAAGGGAATGTTGTGTTTCGAGAGAAAGCGCTTGGCCTCACGACAATCTGGGCACCAGGTTGAAGAATAAACAGTAAGCTCCATAGACTCTTTTCGACGGATCCGCTTTCAAGATTCTGGAAGAGTGTTCTCGTTGGTTTATTTTACACGTGTTTGACCTGTGTCAGAGTGCGCTCGTGACCAATGATTGCGACCTGTGCAGGCGCGTCGAAAGCAGGCGCGTCGAACCCATTTTGAGCGTTATTCCTTGACTCCCAATTGCCAAAATAAGAATGAATAAACATCGGTGAATTCTTCAATCTGTTTCGTTACTGGTTTGCCGGCGCCATGCCCCGCCTTGGATTCAATGCGGAGCAAGATGGGACGGGTTGCGCTTGATCCGTTTTTGGCCTCGGCCTGCATCTCCGCCGCCATTTTCTTGGCGTGCATGGGGTCGACGCGCGTGTCCGTATCCGCCGTCATGAACAGGATTGCCGGGTATTCCGTGCCGACTTTCACATGATGATAGGGCGAATATGCGTAGAGCCATTTGAATTGGTCCGGATTATCGGAGCTGCCGTACTCCGGAATCCAAAGCTTCGCGATTTGAAAAAATTGATAACGCAGCATATCGAGTAGCGGTACCTGGCAGACGACCGCGCGAAACAAATCAGGCCGTTGCGTGATCATCGCGCCCATCAGCAGACCGCCGTTCGATCCTCCCTGAATCGCCAAATGATCTTTGTCGGTATATTTCGCGGAGATCAAATGCTCGGCTGCCGCGATCATGTCGTCAAAAACATTCTGCTTCTTTTCGAGCATGCCTGCGCGGTGCCAGTCCTCGCCAAACTCCGCACCGCCGCGCAAATTGGCCACAGCATAAACTCCTCCATGTTCCATCCATAGATAAGCCGTTCGGCTGAAGGTGGGAGTTACGCTCACGTTGAACCCTCCGTAAGCCGTAAGTAGCGTGGGATTGCGTCCATCCTTTTTCAACCCTTTTTTATTCACGACGAACATTGGCACGCGTGTGCCATCTTTCGAGTGATACCACTCCTGATTCACCTCGAAAGCGTCCGGATCGATCGTGGGAGCGTCCACCTTCGCCCAGAGCGAAGTCTCACGGGATTTCAAATCGTAGCGATAAACCGTCGGAGGAACCGTGAAGGACATAAATCCATAGAAGATCTCGTCGCGATCCCATTTCCCGCCCGAAGCAAAAACCGAGCCCAGGGCTGGAAGCTGAATATCCTTGATGTAAGTTCCGTCGAGATCAAAAAGCTTCAACTGCGAAGTTGCATTCTGCTCGTATTGCGTAAGTAATTTTCCACCCCAGATTTCAGCGTCCTGCAGAACCGAACCGGTCTGCGGAATGAGCTCGTTCCAATTGTCGCGATCATAGTCGCCGGCCTCGGTCACGAAGAGGCGGTAACGCGGAGCATCTTCGTTGGTGACGATGTAAACCCGCCCGTTGTATACAGAACCGCCATAGAGAAAATTCTTGCCGGTGGTGATGCGCGTGGGAGGGGTGCCTTTTTTCAGATCCATTAGGAAGAGTTCGCTTTTGGTCCATCCTTGCGCGACCGTGATGAGAAGTAACTTGCCATCGTTATCAAGTTCGACGCTGGGCCAATCCTGGGGGTCGCGTCCTTCGCCAAAGATCAGCGGATCGGTTGCCGGATCGGTGCCCAGTTCGTGATAAAAGACGCGCCGGTCATACATTTCCTGACCGTCAGGTACTTCGCCCTTCTTCGGATAGCGGGTGTAGTAAAAGCCGGAATTATTGAGCATCCAGGCAATGCTGGCGGCGCGGGTTCGCTCGATCACATCGGGAAGAAGTTTGCCAGTTTTTGTCTCGATGATGTGAAGCGTACTCATCTCGGAGCCGCTGGGCGAGGTTCCGTAGGCAACATACCTTCCATTTTCCGAAGGGTGGTACCAATCCAGAGCAATGGTTCCATCTGCGGCAAGCTGATTCGCGTCCACCAGCACGCGATCTTTTCCGTCATCCTTTTCCGATATGCCTCGTTCACGCACGTAGAGCACCGGCTGATTCTGCATGCCATCGCGTCGCGTATAGAAGTAATACTTTCCGCCGATCATTGGTGCGCTGATGCTGCCGATGCTTAATAACTCCGTGAGACGCTTGTGAATCGCATCGCGGCCGGGAAGCGGATTCAAGACCTTTTGCGTGTAAGCCATCTCTTCGGCAACCCACTTTTGCGTGTCGGGGCTACTGCCATCTTCCAGCCATCTATAGTTATCGGTGATCTTCACACCATGCAGGCTTTCCACCAAGGGACGCTTCTCCGCCAGCGGCGGACCGGAGGTCGACATCGAGGTATGCGCAGAGTAAGCAGGATGCTTCAAAGAAGTATCTTGCGAGGCGGAATTCGAATTAGAGTCATCGCCGGCCAACACGGCCCCCACCAGTAGAAAAACCGAAGCAACAACCAAGCCAAGTCCACTCATCCATAGCCTCGCAACGCAAAGTTTTCCAAGATCTTTTGCTACTATCTTACAGACACGAGAATAGTTCAGCGCGGGGATTGCGGTGAATTGGCAATTGAACGGATGGGCACTCTTGCTTTCACGTGGGCTGCCAAAATGTTATGATGATGCCTGGAAACGCGCGCGTCCGCGCACGATTCCCACACTCCTCAGTAGCTCAATGGCAGAGCATTCGGCTGTTAACCGAAGGGTTGTAGGTTCGAGTCCTACCTGAGGAGCCAATCTTTCAATGGCTTACAGCCACGAAAATCAGTTAAAAATCAGTTCGCTTTCAGAGCCATCCCTGCGACCAGTCGATTATCGCTGGCGATGAGGAGGGTTCGCGGGGAGTGTGGATTCGCGAAAATTAGTGTAAACGTTCCACGTGGAACACTGTGAATCCTGCCAAAAAACTATGCTGCATGTTGCTGATTCTGCGGGGGCGTTTTTGGGGCTGCCAATGGATACAAGGAGTTAGGCTGTGGAAGAAATGTCTACTTTCGAGGGGGATTTCTGTGGAAAACCAGGGGTCGAAAGTAGACTTGACAGCGGTGGCGCGTGCTGTTCATCGTACGCACGCTCTTGTCGTCCACGCTGCTTTTCCCTCTTACATTAAGGATGCGCAGGAGAGGAGCAGGCCCTAGGCCGGCACAGGTGGGCCAGTGATTTCGAATTGGGGTCAGTCCCGTCTGTGTTCCCCCTCTTTCCCCCGCGGCCCCAGTGCGGGCATTGCCGTTTCCCGCCCTTCGCAAAAGGCGCGAAGGA
>PLUJ01000330.1 GCA_003165455.1 Acidobacteriaceae bacterium
AGTCCACGCGCTGGTGCCTCTCGATTTACGAAGCCCCGATGCGTGCACCGAAAGGTTTTTCCATTACATCGTCGCCTTACCGGCGTCCAACGATTGACACGATGCCGGTGGATGCAAAAGCAGGATGCCTTTATCCCAACAACTCGCGTGCGTTGTTTGAAGCCCACGCGAGAGGATTCGACAATGCGATTGTGTGCGACATGCTGGGCAACGTCGCCGAGCTCGCCACCTCAAACGTGTTCATGGTGAAAGATGGTGTGGTGTTCACGCCGATCTCGAATGGAACTTTCCTGGCTGGCATTACCCGGAAGCGAGTGATTGAATTGCTGAGATCCGCGGATATCAACGTGATTGAGAAGACTTTGACCTATCGCGATTTCGAGACAGCAGACGAGATATTTGCGACGGGAAACTATTCCAAAGTTGTGCCGGTAACGCGGATCGAAAAGCGTGAACTTCCATTCGGTCCGGTTTACACCAAGGCTCGGGAGCTGTATTGGGCGTTCGCTCACTCATGATCGATCGAGTCCTCCAATCGTGAAGTTTCTGGGAAGGAACTCCAGTAGCATGGCGCCACCGGGGATTGCCTGTGGCCACTAAGGCCGGCACAGCAACAGTAGACGCGGTTGCCGCTATTTGGCAACGAGTGCTGCGGCGTTCATCCATTGGAACACAAGAGAATTTCTTCGATCTCTGCACGGACGACTCTCTGGCGGATGCAATTTTCGCCGAGATTATGCGCGTGTTTGGCAGAGAACTGCCGGCCGCAACAATATGCTACGCCTCCACGATCTCCGCGCTAGCGGCGGTGTTGGAACAGCCCATCCTTCCCACATTCNNACATTCTCACCTCTCGTCCAACTCAAAGCCGGAACTGACAAGACGCCGATTTTCATTGCGCCGGGAGTCGGAGGGCGCGCTAGCTTTTCAGGTTTAGCGAGGAGCATGAACACGGAGTTCCGGATCTATGGAATTCAGGCTAGAGGGGTTGAGGGTATCGAGGCTCCGTTGGAGCGAATTGAAGATATGGCTGAGTTTTATCTGAAGGCAATCTTGCAGGTTCAGGCCCAGGGCCCGTACTTCTTAATTGGCTATTCCTTTGGAGGTCTAGTTGCGCTGGAAATGGCGCAGCGTATTGCCTTAGCTGGTCAACGAGTGGCTTTACTAACGCTCATCGACACTTATCCACATCCTCGGTATTTGCCGTGGGGAGAGCGCTTACGGTTTGGCGCGAAAAGAATTAAGGGGGCTTTATCCTATCGCAGGCTCACGAGCGATCATCAGCACCGCGCTCTGGATGAAAGATACTGTCAGCTATCGTTTGCCGAGACGACTCGTCGAGTTAAGCAAAGCGATTTTGTAGCACTGGCTCGGTATCGTCCCAAGTTGTGCAAAGGCAGCATGAGATTTGTGGCGCCCGAAGCCGACGCTTATCTTCCAAGCGATCCGGTTGCAGTTTGGAAAAATCTTACAGAGAAACTGATCGTCGAGACTGTGCCCGGCAATCATTTGAAGATGGTTGCCGAACATTCGGAAAAGTTGGCTGCTGTGCTTAGCCGCTATGTGCGAGAAGCGTCGGAAGGATATTCGTAATCGCGTTATGCTGTAGCGCAGCCAGTTTTCTATGCTCAATCGAGTTCACCACATTGCCATTATTTGTTCCGATTACTCGAGATCGAAGCATTTCTATGTCGATGTTCTAGGTTTGAAGATTGTCAAAGAAATCTACCGAGAGGAACGAAAATCTTTCAAGCTCGATTTGCAGGTTGGAGAGTATGACCAGATCGAAATCTTTTCTTTTCCTGATCCGCCGATGCGCGCTTCTCGTCCGGAGGCTTGCGGTTTGCGTCATCTTGCCTTCGAGGTAGACGACGTACAAAATGCTGCCGAAGAGTTGCGAGCTCGCGGCATCGAAGTCGAAGCGATTCGGATTGACGAGACAACGCAAAAACGGTTTACTTTCTTCCCGGACCCCGATGGCCTGCCAATAGAAATTTACGAAAGGTAATCTCGATTCGATGGTGAAACCGATCACGGGTGCAGAAAGTTTGGTTCGCTCGCTGCTGGCTGGCGGCGTCAGAACCTGCTTCACAAATCCCGGCACGTCCGAGATTCACATCGTCGCGGCTCTTGATCTCGCGACGAAACCAGCCGCCCATACTGACGCCGGTATTGCCGCCCATGAAAGGCTTGACGCCGAACGGCGCGTAACNNCGCGGCTCTTGATCGGACACCGGAAATGCGCTGCGTGCTCGGCTTATTTGAGGGAGTGGTGACCGGTGCAGCCGACGGCTATGCCCGTATGATGGAGAAGCCGGCATGCACGCTTCTGCATCTTGGCCCCGGTTTCGCGAACGGCCTGGCAAATCTCCATAACGCAAGCCGAGCACATGTGCCGATGGTCAATCTGATCGGTCAACATCCAAATTATCACTTGCGTCACAACACGCCCCTTACCTCTGACATTGAGGCGATTGCTCGTCCGTACTCCAAATGGTTGCGGACCGCCAGCTCCGCGCAGCAGGTGGGAAGGGATTCGATCGAGGCGATCGTTGCTTCGCGCAATGCATCTGGACAGATTGCCACCCTCATCGTCCCAGCGGATGTTGCCTGGAGCGAAGGCGGGGTTGTAGCGGAGTGGTCTTCTTCACCGAAGTCTGCGCTTCCATCAACTTCCGTGATCGAACGTTCTGCGGACATGCTTCGCTCCGGCTTACGAACGGCAATTTTGCTCAGTGGCCGAGCGCTTTACGGCCAAGGACTTGCCGCTGCTGGCCGAATCGCAGCGTCCACAGGCGCGAAGCTCTTCGCTCCTTACCCTCTCGTCCGTTTAGAGCGTGGCGCAGGCTCGGTTCCGGTTGAACGCATGCAATATGTGCTGGAGCAGGCGATTGAGCAGCTGAAGGAATTTCGGCAGCTTATTCTCGTTGCAGCAGAGAGCCCGGTCGCGTACTTTGCGTATCCAGGCAAAGATAGCGTGATGACTTCGCCGGAATGCGAGATCCACGCTCTCGCTACTTCCGAAGAAGATTCTGTGGGCGCTCTGGATGCGATCGAGGCCGCGCTCTCGATTCGTCGAGCCCGGCCGACCGGGGAAAGACGCAATCGACCGTCGCTACCGAATGGCCAGATCACATTGCCGGGACTCGCAGCCACCGTGGGCGCACTCCTCCCTGAAAATGCAATTGTGGTGGATGAATCCATGACCTCAGGACGAGGCATGATGGCGGCGACGAAAGGATCTCCGCCGCACGACTGGCTGGGAAATACGGGCGGCTCGATAGGAATTGCTTTGCCGCTGGCTGTGGGTGCCGCAGTGGCCTGCCCGGAGAGAAGCGTGTTGTGCCTTACTGCCGATGGAAGTGCAATGTACACACTTCAGGCATTGTGGACCATGGCCCGGGAAGGTCTCAAGGTCACAACCGTTGTTTTTGCGAATCGAGACTACGCGGTCTTAAAGCGGGAGTTTTCCTACCTGGGTGTGGGTGATGCGGGACGGCGCGCGTTGGACATGTTCGAGATCGGGCGCCCGGATCTCGACTGGGTGAATCTGTCAAAGGGCATGGGTGTGCCCGGAACGCGCGTAACCACTTTGGAAGGATTTGCGAAGGCGCTGCAGGAGGGATTCGAGAGTGGAGGCCCCAGCCTGATCGAAGTGCTTCTGTAGAAGGTCGGGACTGACTTGGTTAGCGGGGCTGGAGGCTATATTCGAGTCTTCTTGCGAGTTCCGTCTTGGCTATTTTTCCCGTTGGAGTGAGCGGCATGGCCGGGACAATAATAATTTCTGAAGGCCGTTTATACATGGCGAGATGCCGCGAGGCGTATTCGGCCAGCTCGGCGGTTGTGAGCAATGAGCCCGGTAGAAGCTGCGCGAAAGCGATTACTTCTTCGTCGCCGTCTACTGATTTGCCAACCACCGCAGCCTGCACTACCTGGGGATGAGAACCCAGCACGGACTCGACTTCCGCAGGGTACACGTTGAAGCCGCGGTGAACGATTAAATCCCTAGTGCGGCCAAGAATAAATAGGTTGCCATCTTCGACCCGCGCCAGGTCGCGAGTGTTGTACCAGCCTCCAGGGTCGACGGCAGCCGCTGTCTCTTCAGGAGCGCGATAGTAGCCCTTCATTACATTCGGACCGCGAACCCAAAGTTCGCCGGGCTCCCCTTCCGCCACAGGTTGGCGCTCGGAGCCGACCAGTTTGATTGCTACTCCGGGGAATGGTGGGCCGATCGATGTGTCGGTTCGGGGGGCATCAATGCGCGTTTGCGCGATTGTGGGCGAGCACTCTGTTATGCCGTAGCCGTGGTGAAGATGCAATCCAAATAGTTTTTCTGTGGCTGACTTGGTGGCGCCATCAAGCGGGGCCCCGGACGCGGAGATAATTCTTAACGTAGGAAAATTTAGAGACTTCAAGCCCCGGAGTTTGGCGTACTCCAGAAATTGTTGGAACGTGGCGGGCGCACCTAACATGATCGTCAGCCGTTCTTTTTTCAATGTAGCGCTAGCGGTCATGGGATCGAAACGAGGAGACAAATACACCGTGGCGCCTCTGAGCAGGGAACCTAGAAGAACCACGGAAAGTCCTACCGCATGTGTCATGGGCAGAATGCCGTAGAGACGGTCGTCTGGAGTGAGAGAGCGGATATTTGCAGCTCCGGCCGCCATAAAGAGCACGTTGCGATGACTCAGCATGACGCCTTTGGGCGTCCCAGTTGTGCCGGACGTGTAAATTAAGGCGGCGACGCGCTCCCCAACGCAGGCCTCGAGAGGTTCGGGTTCGCAGGAAGTGTTCAGCGGGCCCAGTCCAACCGATCCCAAGCCCTCCACCTCCTCGATAATTGCTTCATGCCGCTTCGCATGCTGGCTCGCATGCGGCGAAACGCCAGTCGCGTAAAGGATGCGACGTGCGCCGCAGTGATCGCGAATCTGGTCAAGCTCGCGCGCCGAGAGCCGTGCATTAGCGAGCACGGGCCACGCATCAAGGGCGGCAGTTGCGAATAGGATTGCGACAAACTCGCGGCAATTCTCGCCCACAATCATGAGGCGATCGCCGGGGCGCACGCCCAATTTGCCAAGCCATGCTTGGGTTGCAGAGATTGCCTCGGCCAGTTCGCGGTAGGTCCAAGTGCCGGACGCTTCGATCAGAGCGGGGTGATCAGGCGACCGCTCTGCCCATGGCTTGACGATGTCGCTAATGCGGTCAGGCAACGAGGAAAGTGAATCGGAGGCGAGGGGTTTCGGCATTCTATTGCGGAGCGAAGCTACACTTTGCCTAACAGGCAAACACCCGTCCAGGGAAAGTTTGCGGGAATGCAATTTGGATCAAGCACGACGGGACGTAATTCTTTCGGGGAACGGCCAAACTTTGCGGCGGTTTGCAGCAAGCCCTGAACATCTGCCGCGCACCAGCCATACGGCAGAAAGAAATTCGGTCCTTCATGTGGACCGAACTTAAACGCGGCCCCGGCCTCGCTAAGTTTCGTACCTGATGTACGCTGCATCAGTTTTAGTTGCCCCGGCGAAGCGAGATCGATGACCCAGCTTTCAAAATGCTCGACGGCTGCCAGATCTTTGGCGAATTCGGAAACATCCTCGGAAGTGAAGTAAATTAGCAGGCCTTCGGTGACCACCACAATCTTCTTTGCTCGCTGATTCAGCTCTGCGAAGAGCCTGCGCCGGGCTGGAACATTCGACAGGTCCAAAGCGATTCGCTCGAAGCGACATCTTGGTTTCTCATTTGCGAGGATCTGTTCTTTGTAGGAAACGATAGACGGAAGATCCACTTCAACCCATTGGAGTTCCGATGGCAGATCCATGCGGTAAGGCCTGGCATCCAATCCAGCCGCGAGATTCACCACTAGGTCCGCGCCTTTTGCGATCTCTTCGGTAACATATTTGTCGAAGAGATAGGTGCGCGCAACCCATGCCCACTCATGTTTGTTTCCCTCCGGCAGCGTGTTGGCAATCTCGAAGCCACGCTCGCCAGCCAAGCGTTCGGCATAAGGATCGCGAAAAAGGGCGTCGGGCCTTTCGCTTTCGCGGGCGCGAAAGTAAGCCACCCAGAGGGCAGTGTCGGCGATGTTGCGGACGGAAGAATTCGCTTCGGTCGTTTTCATTTTCTCGTCAACTGGGAGTGCTAAGCCAAGTCGTGGCTGGTGAGCGCGACACATTTGAGATCGTTTACACCTACTTGGATCAATCGAGAATCGTCGTTTTTTCTGGACGCAAGATGCTGTAGCCAATTGCGATATACGCAAATCGCGGAGGCTCGCCATGTGTTCTGTAACGCCCCCAGCAACAAAGCATCAGGAAAAAATGTCAAGTTCTCTTCGCGCGGATGGGCAAGCACGACGTCCCGGAACTCTGAGAGCAGTTTGGTCGATGCTGTATCAAAGTATCCCTGAGGGATGCTCGGGTAAGTTGTTCTTTCCTGCCGCAGAAACCTCTTTATATCCCGACGGTATTCCTTCAATAGAGTAAACGCCGTATATTCCGGGTGCCCCTGGAAGTGCACGAACAGGCTTTTGCGTTTCTGCTTCACAAAAAGATCAACACCAGCCATGGCAGATTTTGTCAGCACCGAATACCCAGCGGAAGCGAGAGCGTCTTCCCGCACTTCATTCCAGCGAGAATGGGGGAATCGGATCGGACGCAATGCATGGCGTGTCAGTTCGTGGTCGCGAACGTTATCCGACTCGAATACCCCGAACTGCTTGTCGGGCAGTCGCTCCCGCTGAACTCCGTCACTATGCAGCACGCCGGCATGAGCCGCCAAACAAGAGAGAATGGTGGAGGCGGTGTTTCGTTCCGCCCAATCGAGAACGTCGGTCATGGCATGCCAATAGGGCTCCTGACGCAGGTCAGAGTGAACTGGTTCGGTTCCCGTCATGATAAGCGCGTCGAATCGGCTGTTCCAAAGGCCATCTATCCCTGAGTAGAAGCGGCTGAGATGCTGTTGTCCCCGATCTCCTCTGGGCACATTCGGCAACGAAAAAAGCTTGATTCGCACGGGGGTGTCGCCGGCCGCCGCGTCGATCAATTCCATGAATTGCACTTCGGTATCTTCAAGCGCGGAATCAGGCATGTTATTAATGAAGGCGAGGCGGATGCCTTTCGTCCCGTTGTCATCGCCATTCGAACTGGCGGCGGCGTTCTTTTGTTCCGCCCAGCGCGGTGGAATTCTCCCTCCGTCAATTAGCAGCGCCATGACGCACCTCCTGCATTGTTATCGTTGCCTTGTCCAACGCCTGGGAGAGGTCCGCCAAAATGTCATCGATGTGCTCGATGCCAACGCTCAACCGAATCATTTCCGGAGTAACGCCTACCTTCACCTGTTCTTCGGGAGTGAGTTGCCGATGAGTGGTCGATGCGGGATGGCATGAGAGCGATTTGGCATCGCCCATGTTCACCATTCGCTTAAATAGTTTGAATCCGTCAAAACATTTTCTTCCAGCTTCGAATCCACCTTTCACCCCAAAGGTGAGAAGCGAGCAACGTTGTGAGCCCAGATAGCGCTGCGCCATGGGATAGAGCGGGCTATCGGGAAAGCCAGCATAATTTACCCAAGCGACGGATGGATGGTCGCGAAGGAACTCCGCCACTTTGCGAGCGTTTTCGACGTGCCGCTCCACGCGAAGCGCCATGGTCTCGACTCCTTGCAGCAGTAGAAACCCGTTGAATGGAGAAAGCGTTGCGCCGGTATTGCGCTGGCAAACGGTGCGGCAACGCGCTACATACGCCGCATCGCCAAAGTGATCCACGTAGATCACTCCGTGATAGGCGATCTCCGGCACATTGAACATATAAAACTTTTTAGGATATTGCCGCCAGGGGAACTTTCCGCTGTCAACGATCATTCCGCCCAGAGAGGTGCCATGTCCACCCATGAATTTTGTCATCGAGTGGACGACAACGTCTGCTCCGTGTTCGAACGGCCGCAGCAAGATTGGGGTTGCGACGGTGTTATCGACAATTAAAGGCACGCCGCGTTCGTGTGCAACCTTTGCAAGGCCTTCGATGTCGGCAACATTGCCGGCAGGATTGCCCACGCTTTCGCAATAGACGGCGCGTGTGTTGTCGTCGATCAGCTTCGCAATGTCATCCGGATGATCGGTCTTAGCGAACCGTCCTTCGATTCCGCGTTTTGGAAAAATGTGCGCGAGAAGGGTGTAGGTCGCACCGTAAAGCTGCGGCGTGGAAACGACGTTTGTGCCAGCCTCGGCGATGTTAATGAGAGAGTATTCAATCGCCGCCATTCCCGAGCTGACGCTAAGAGCTTCCACCCCGCCTTCCAGGGCGGCTACACGTTTTTCGAGAACTGTGTTGGTGGGGTTGCCGATTCGAGTGTAGATGTTGCCCTTGACATCCAAATTGAACAACGCTGCGCCATGCTCCGCGCTTTCAAATTCAAAGGCGACAGTTTGATAGATAGGGACGGCGACCGCCTGCGTGGTAGGGTCGCCGTCGTATCCAAAGTGAATGGCAATCGTTTCTCGTTTCATACGCCTATTTTCTGTTACCGTGAGCTTCCGTGAGTAGCAGCTCCCGCCTTTTCGCGCTGCACTTCTCTTTTCTTGGCTTCCTGATGCGGTTGTGAAACCTTTACCGCGTGAAGTGGATTCTCTGCGCCAGAAAGCGATACGTAATTTCGCGATCGGGAACTCGATAAGGCCCGCGTTAGAGAACGCGCTGCAAAGCCGGCTCCGAAGGCGAACCGCATGACTGGGCCAAAACTGTTTGCGGATGCCAATCCGGCGAAATAAAGTCCGGCCACCGACGACTCAAACTTTGACGATAGCACTGGCGAGCCGCCGACGCATTCGATTCGCGAACATATCTCCGGACTAAGAAATTTCAAGCGGTTGAGATCCACTCTGTAACCGGTGGCGGCAATTACATGGTCCGCCGAAAGCTGTTGTTCGGCGCCATTCTGATCTCTTAGATGCAGCCGCACTCGATCGTCCCGAATTTCGGTGCCCTGGACTGTGCACCCCAGATGCAATGGAACCTTACCGACAACTTTGTCTTTGGCGAAGTACGCGCCCGATGGCCCAAGAATCCTTCGGACAGCTTCGAGCCGGAGATTCTCCGGCAAAAAATGAAACGCGAAAGGCGCTTCCGCGAGAAAGCGTAAACGCCATCCGGGACCGATGCCGGATTGAGGCCGTTTGATTTTCTGCCACAATGTGCGCAGCTTTCCTACTTGCGGAGCACCGTGGAACTTGAGTGCGCTCTGTCTGGAAACCAATTGCACTTCGACGCCTGTTTCACGAAGCAAGCCAGCCAAATCCGTGGCGGAAGATCCGCCTCCGACGACCACCACGCTGCGCCCGCGAAAGGACTCCAGTTCATGGTGGTGAAAGCTGTGCGAAACAAGTTCCGATGGCAGATTTGCCAAGTTTTCAGGCATGTGTTCGAAGTGAGTGATTCCCACCGCCAAAACCACGCGCCGAGCGGTTAAGGTCTCGCCGTCCTCGAGCAGCAGTTTGAACCCGTTTGGTATGCTTTCAATCCCGGCAACTAATTTATCTTCGAGCTCCGGGACCATGCGGTCTCGAAACGCCAGGCCGTAAGCGCTGAACGTATCCAGTCGTACGGGTATTCCCGAATTTGCATACTCGATGCCTCGTGCGGCACAAAAATTTGCCAGAGTAAATGCGCTTTCAGGATCGTACAGGTTGGAAGCGAAGCCTTCTGATTTGAGACACATGCCCTTGGGCATGTGGTTCTGCCAGCTGTCCATCAGGCGTCCGAAGATGCGAAACGAAATACCTCGACGCCGAAAATGAGCGGCTATGGAAAGTCCGTAAGGTCCCGAGCCAACGATTGCGGTTTCAAGCATGGTCTTTGAATTCCTGTTCGATTGAATTAGGGAAATGGGTTTAACTTGCCGGGGATGGACGGGGAAAAAGAGCTACAGCGTATGTCTTAAATACGTCTTCTTAAAAAGCTATGCGGAGACAGAAGCGGATCGCGCAGCGAGCTTACTCTGAACATAGGCCGCGGTTTTATTTACTGAGTCCAGGTTGTTGGTATTGACTTCATCATCTTCCACTTGAATCGCAAAATGTTCCTGCAGAAAAACCACGAACTCCACCACTCCGTGCGAATCGATCACGGTATCGAGTAGAGCAGTATCGTCCGTCAGTTCTTCGTTCCGCCCAAAGAGGAAAGTCTCAATCAAGAAACTTCGGATTTCTTCATGAATGTCGGCTACCTGCATATTTTCCTTTTCGTTGTGGCAAGTTCTCTGACACTGCCAAGTAGTCTAGGCTTTTCTTGTCATGTAAGAGACCAGAGGCGACGCAGCTTTTGCCGCAGCAGCCGATTCAGGTGATCCGACGGAGACCGGCGGATCGAGTTCGGCAAGGGTGCCATCCATGAAGGCTCGAATCGTTGCAATCAGGCGGGGCGAAGCCTCAGGATTGATAGGATCCATCGCCGTCAAAGTGAGAGCGTAGTCGAGCTTCTGGGCAAAATCCTTTTGATTATCCGCTACGATAACGCGGCCTCGCGAACCGAAGCGCTCTGCAGTCGCCAGTTGATGGTCGTTGCGAGTTTCGCGCAGGAACCCGCGACGCGGCATCACCACAATCGGTTTGCCGATTTCGAGCGCAGAGATAATGGAACCCATTCCCGCATGGGCAATAACCACACTTGCCGCCCGAATGACCCGGTTAAACTCCGACGGCTCGAGAAACTTGGTGAATTCAATGTTTTTCGGCCGAAAGCTTGAAGCGCCTATCTGGGCCAGAACATCGAAACGACCGCGCGACCCAGCCCATTCGTCGACTGCACGAATAAGACGGTCGAACGGCTCTTGCGAACCAACAGTGGCGAAAATCACAACACACCTCCTGCATAATGCGGACCTTCACCCTTGGCCAAGTGCGGCCATTGAGTGAGCCAGAGGTCCGCGTAACGGCCGACGCGCGCGCCCGACATCGAGAGGTCTTCGATGTTGGCCATGCTGTCGATCCATATCGTTCTTGCTCCAAACCACTTCCCCAACAGCAGCGAAAAGTACCCCGGGGCCGCACCTGTCGATATGACAACCCCCGGTTTCTCCTTGATAAAGATCCAGATCAGATTGAACGCCAGAATCATCAACCCAAGTTTGTTCCACCGGGTTGCATCATGTACGGAATAGAATTTGTTATCCGGCACTTGCGAGCGATAAGAATCGATCACCGTGACGTAGACGACCTCGGAGTCCGCAAACGCCGGTGTAACCCGGCGCAATTGCACCCAATGGCCGCCACTGGAAGCTACCGCCAATACTTTGTCCCGATTGGGATTCCCCTTTACAGACATAATTCCCTCAGTGGTACGACGTTGAGCGCTTCTTGCCGCGCAACGTCAAGAAGTGACGCGGTTAGTTCGAGCACATAACGATTGCGCTCGTGCGTCCGGTCCAGGTCGTGCATCAAGACGATTCCTCCACCCGACCGTCGCACTTTGTCAGCCACTTCGGTTGGGGTGGGAAGAATTTCTTGCGTGTCGCCTGAATCAATGGTCCACCACCAGACCGGAGCTTTCCGGCGGCGAATCGACCAGTACGTGGGGAGGGTCATCTTGCCGTAAGGCGGACGGAACATCCCGTCCGGTTGAATCCAACGCGAAAGACTTATATATCCATCTTCTATGTCCGCCACCGATTGCCAGGGCAGAGTCTTCCACGCGTTGAGGTGTCGATCGGAATGGCAGCCGATGTCATGGCCTTCTCGCAAAACACGATCAGTAATTCCGGAGTAATCGCGAGCATGCCGTCCGAGCATGAAAAACGTGGCCCGCGCGGAGCGATTCTTGAGTAAGTCGAGAAGCGGTTCGGTGAGCGCAACGCTGGGGCCATCGTCGTAAGTCAGCGCCAGCATTCGCTTCTTTACCATTTGCCTCTCAACGCGGCCCATGCGATAGCGGCGCCAAAGCCAAGGAGAGAAATAGAGAGCGGGAACGGCCAGTCCTATTGTGGCCACTAGGGCCGTTTTTATCGTGTCGTCCATTTTGCGGTTGGGCTTAAGGGGGAGGAGTATTTGATCGAAAGAAATATCTAGGCGGTAGCGCGAGATGTTTTATCGCGCTCCCAACCCACCGCGCCAGCGCGCAACCGTCGCTGGGCTCTCCGCTTCGCGATTACCGTTACAAAGCAATAAACTCCAAGCTTGCACCATAGTTGCGGGTTTTTCGCTAGTCCGACGAGCGATCGAAGATTACTCTCTCCTCTGTGCTTCCACCCTTCGGGAAAGAGTCTCGCCAATTCGTACGAACCGTAATGGGAGCGAGTCTTGGTGATAATCAGGTGCTTGATACTGCGCGGCGGATATACGGTTGATTGGGCCGAAGCGAGCGTTTCGCGCTCATTTTCGAGGAACTGTATGCGGACGTAACCATCGTCCGCGGTAACCGCCGGAAATTCGCGGAAGCGCGCGCGTCCGGCTGCGGAAAGAGCGTACACTCCTGATCCTCCGATGCCTTGACGGGAGGAGGGAAGATAAGAGCGAATATCGTAGCAGGCCCGAACCGGCCAGGAGCATCCGGTGAGATCGAAGTTTGGCTGCGGAGCGACGACCAACACATCTCCGCGTTCCAAACGGCGCGCCAAGGTTCGAATCGCATCCACCGTGAGAACCACGTCGGCATCGCTGTATATCCGCGGGAAACCACAAGCTGCCTGGTCCCCTAAATTAAGCGCGTGCGGCTTGCTCGCGGTTTTCGTTTCGATCACTCGTACGGGTGGCCCGAATCGCCTTGCCACCGCCGCCGTATCGTCGGTGCAACCATTGCAAACCACAATCACGTCGAGTTCGCGCGGTCCGGCGCCTTCCGTCATCGCTTTCAGAGTTCGAGCGATCACAGAACCCTCATTATGGGCGGGAATAATAACGGAAATCATGGTTTGCAAAGTTTTTGCTGGAATTCAATTGGGAAGATCAGCGTCCGGGACTGGCAGAAAGGGCGGCGGCGGATCCCATCACCCATTCGCCCTTGGAACTATCGAATTGCTTGACCACTCGAGCTGGATTGCCGGTTACAACCGAGTTCGGCGGAATACTGCGGCTTACCACAGCGTTGGCTCCGATCACGGAGTGTTTGCCGATCACAAGGTCTCCCTTGCCGCATACGATGGCCGCTCCATAGCCGATCCAGCAGCCTTCCTCGATGCGGATCGTGCCCCCGCCCGTAATCCCCTGAAACTTGATCGGGACATGGACGTCTTCAAAAGCGTGATTGTGATCCATGACCAGCACCTGCGGAGCAAAAACCACGTTGCGTTCAAAATGTACGCGATTGATCGCTGAAATCACGCAACGTCTTCCAATCTTCACACCCTCGTCGAAAAGGATCACGGGTTCGCCGGACTTCGGAGGCTCGGGAATATTAATCCACACGTCGCGTTCGATCAGCACCGAGTCGCCAATCTGGATGAAAGGTGCGATGGAACGAGGCAGATCGCACGAATAGTGCACATAGAAACTACTTCCGAGAGACGCAAAAGGGTAAAACCATTGCATGCTCAAGGTACGAAATTTATTCGCAATGCGAGTGATCCATGAGAGCGGATCCTCGGCGCAATATTGGGTTGTTTGCGGCATTGTTGGTTGGAGCGTACCGGTGTGGGCTGGCCGGAGGTTAATGTTCAACGCCGGTCCGCTTCTTAAAAACCACTTCCAGGCATGGTCCCGCGCCTGCGAATGCTGCGATATGCACGAGCGGGGATAGCGCAATGCGAAATGTTTTGCGAACGGCCTTGTGCACGAATCCCGCCGGCGTCGCCTTAGCCTGTGAGGTTGCGGAGAACCCTAATTTTTTCAATACGCTTGAATAGACATAATTGATGCTGCGTTCGTAATAGGAACACGCGGGCGTCTGTACGCAAATCTCCTCAAATCCCAGTTCGTTCATGAGGTAACGCAAGGAACGCGGAGAAAAATGAGAAAGGTGCCGCGGCAATTCCAGGCCAAACCAGTGGGTGCCGAACAGCCCCGCTTCCCATGAATCGATGTTGGGCATCATCGCATAAAAGATTCCGCCCGGCTTCAGCCACTCCTGCACTTTGGACAGGAACTGTCGCGGGGAGTAGACGTGCTCTAGAACGTCGAAACAGGTGATCACGTCGAAGGTGTTTGGTAAAAATGGAGCTTCCATCGCATCTCCGACGAAAACTCTCGCTCCGGTGGTTGCGCGCGCACGTTGTGCTGTGGATTCCTCCATTTCGATTCCGTAGAGACTCCAGGCCGGATTCATCATCGTGCTCAGAAAGCCTCCCGAGCTGCACCCAATGTCCAAGAGATCTCCGCCCGCTTTGTGCCGCGAAATCATCTCCACCTGGCCCTTCCACCGATCCATCGCCGACCCTTCACCAGCCGTTACAATGGCCCTGTGATAATCCTCGGTATAGTGTTCCCCCATTTGCGCCGGTATAGGCGGATCGTGAAGCCATACGGCGTTGCAGTCGTCGCAACGCATGAGCCGATAGACCTGCGTCCTCAGATGGAAACGATCCGGCGCCGTCAGAAAAGGCGCAAGATGATGGCCGCCGCAAGTGGGACAGGTTGTGCCGGTCATACTTTCGGCGACGGTTATAGTATTGTTGTCGGTTTCAAGTGTGCTAGTCATGGAATGATTTACTTTACGTACCTGTCCTTCTGCTCTTCGACATTCAACGGCTGGCCCTAGATGGTTGAGAATCTGCTAGAAGGCGACTTTTTCGTGATTGCGCAAGAAGGCAAACGCCCAGAAAGCATAAGCGAGCGCGCAACCCAGTGTCCCCAGCAAAATATTTGCAGTCGGCCGTGATAGCTGGACGAACGGATGGGTCAAAAGCCAGATCAAAGGGATGATCAGGGATAGCAGTAGGCCGTACCCAAAAGGCTTTGCGAATTCAATCAGGCTGAGATCGGTGAGCTTGCGAATTCGAACCAATTGGAAAATAAAGCCAGTCACAACTGCAGCCAGACACGCAAGTTGACCTCCAGCAAGCCCAAACCATCGCGCGCAGGGGTAAACCAGTGCAATCATCAGGACTGCCATAATCGCGACGGCGCGGCGGTGCAGCTGAGGTTCGCCTCTTCCGTAGAAAAGAACTGTGATCTGACCATTCAGAATATTAATGAGTGCAACACAAGCCGCAAGCATCAACGGCAAGGTTGCGGCGCCGTAGCGCGGTCCGTAAAAAAGTGTAAGCAGCGAGTGCCCGCAGAAAAATATAAATACAACGGCGGGCAAGCCCAATTGCACCAACATGGACGTTACTTGAAGCAAGATCCGGTTCTCTCGAACCTTGTCTCCCTGTACTTTCGAGAATGTGGGAAGCAGAGTCTGTCCAAGTAAATTCATCAGAAAGCCAGCCGGTGTTTGCACCAGATAGATGCCCATCACGTATAGCCCCAGATCTGCAGGAGAATAAAGCTTGGCCAGCACGAAAACGTCAGCGCGGGAAAAGACCAGATTTAAGAAGGACAATCCAAATAAGCGGCGCGAGAATTGCAAAAGATCGCGTGCGGCTTCCCTGTCCCAGGAAAATGACGGAAAATAAGGACAAAAGACATACGATAACAGGCACCGCATGGCGCTTTCCGCCAAATTGCCCAGAACCAGGGCCCACACATCCCGAATGAAAAGACTCAGAAGCAGGGTGATGACTACCCCTGCGATCCCTCCTCCGTGGTGGATCAATGCCCACTCTTTGAACCGCATGTTCTTGATAGCGGCGTAAGCCTTCGAACTTAATGTGCCTTCGAAAATTACACCGAGCGCAATCTNNGAGCTCGTGGTTTCCGTAGAATTTCGATATCCACGGAGCTAGGAGAAATACGCCCGAATAAATCGACAAAGATCGGAGGAATGCGAGCCACCATGCGGAGCTCAGATAATGATTTTCTGTGCCACGGGGGTTTTGGATAATCGCTTCTTTGACGCCGATGTCCGTGATGATCTGGATGAGGCTTCCCGCGGACAAAACGACAGCCATGGTCCCGAAAGCTTCTGGCGCGAGCAGGCGCGTCAGAATCATATTTCGCCCAAAGCGGGTCAGTTGCTCGGAAAAACTTCCCGCACCCATCCAAACGCCGCCGCGAAATACTTTTGCCTTTAGACCGCCGCCTCCCAGAGATGCCTGACAGAATCGCTTTACACGCTCGAAAATGCTGGCGGGGCGCAAACTCGGAGCCGATGTCTGGGCTTCTTCGATCGGATTTTCTATTGTGGGCATGTTTTGTGACGCTTCGGATTTCCCCGAAAGCATATTTTCAGTATTCCAGGCGCTGCAATCCGAGGTTTACGCGTGGCCTTATCGTCATCTCAACTTGTTGAATCAGTTGCGGCACGTCATTGGCACGAATTCCCTGGCTCTTTTGTTGCCGGACGTAACGGTAATAAAGCTCCTGCAATCTCCTCTTGTACATGGAAAGGTTGAGTTTTGTGATTCGAATGCAACTGGCCTGGATCGGCAGGTGAGATTTCCAGGTTTGTTTTACGTGCCAGTAACACTCGTAAAACTCTTTTGGCAGAAGAAATCCTTGGTTCGTGTTATGGATACAGAACGCCGGAATGGCATAGCTGGTTCTCCCCGCTTGCCCGGCGCGAAGACAAATGTCGGTGCCGTACAAATGAAAGTGAGGCAGGTCTTCGTCGAATCGAAGCAAAGACGATTTTCTGAAGATCAGGACAATCTCGTCCAGGGTCTGAATCGGCACGGGACGTTCAATTGTTTTTCCAATCAGTCCAAGCCCGGACTGGTACACACTGCCGCGTCCTTTGCGGTCGCGGGTTTCGCCATAGCACCCGAGAACTCCCCAATTCGGATCGTTCTGTTCAAGATAATCAAGAGCATACTCAACCTGACCAAGCCATTGCTCCGGGAAAATCATGTCCTGGTGAGCGAAAACAATTAAGTCGTTCGGACTGCGATCAATTGCGTCATTGTACGCGTGACCGGCGGAGCGAAAGCCTTCCTGAACGAGAATTTCATGCGCGTGCGGGCTAGCGAGGCACGGTGACGCAAGAAGGTTGTTCTCGAGAACACTTCTGTCGTTAACCGCAACCGCGAAAGTAAACGTTTGGCTAGACATGTTTCCACGCATAGACGGGAGGCTCGGCGTCGATACCCGCGGGTGCCCCGGAGATTGCCGGAACTAAATCCACTTCTGACGAAGCGTCCGCCTGCTGCGGCTTCGATCCTTTCTTAGAGCGGCCCGCCGCCACTGCGGAGATCATAGCCAGCAGGCAATACCACGTGACGATATTCTGGTCGAAAAAAGAAATGCCAAAGAATGCCACGACATTGGCGAACAGCGCCGACCCCAGAGCCCATAGGAACAGCGCCCGGTTCTTGTCTTTCTCTCTCGACGCAACAAGCCGCTCTCGTCCCAAATACTTGAATCCGTAA
>PLUJ01000281.1 GCA_003165455.1 Acidobacteriaceae bacterium
GCCCGCCCCCCAGGACGACATGCTCCAGGTCGCAACCCTCGCCCTCAACGAACGCGCCGCAAGAGCCGCTGCTGCAGCAAAGAAGAGATAGGCAATACGGCGCACTGTTGCCACTGAAACTGGTGTGAATTAGCCAGAAAGCGAATCTCGTTGACGGTCGTTGTCAAATATGACAACATGGGAATCGTCCTACACNNCCGCCCCGTTTCATGGATCAAGGCGGCACTAAAAACATTCGAGGCATTCCCGGAAGAGGCAAGATCAATCTGTCTTGCGGCTTTGACAATCGCTGCCGAAGGCGGTAAGGCTGATATTGCTAAGCCAATGCGAGGTATTGGGTCGGGAGTGCTCGAGATTGCACTGCCATTCAAGGGCGACGCCTTCCGTGTGGTTTATGCGGTTCAAATCGCCGATGAAATTTGGGTAGTACATGCATTCCAAAAGAAATCGAAACGTGGCATTAAAACTCCTCAGCACGAGATCGACCTAATCAAGGATCGTCTGAAAGGATTGGAAGAAATCTCGCCATAAAAGCGACAGTCAGATTTCACTTGAGAAATCCATCATGAGACACGAAAAAGCAAGCGGAAAGCTCGAAGTAGTGCGCGGAAGCGGCAACGCCTTTCGCGATCTCGGCCATCCCAACGCCGACGCCGCTCAGTTCAAGGCGATCCTTGCGGCCGAAGTCATAAAGGCACTTGACCGGCAACACCTGACGGTTCGCGCCGCCCACGCCCGTACCGGCATTGCCGCCGCGGATTTCTCGCGCATCCGCAACGCCGATCTCGGACGCTTCACCGTGGATCGCCTCATGTCAATCATCAACCGCCTCGGTTCGCGCGTCGAGGTGAAGATTCGTCTGCACCGTGCCGATACCGCCGTTTACGACGCCCACCCATGAGTGGGTTAGGAATTTTCCCATCGCGCCTGGATACAACTTCCGCGCCGCCCCCACCCTCACTGCAGCTTCCCATACTCCGCCTTCGCCTCTTTCAGGACAGGAATATCCTCATCGCCATCCTTCCACAGCGTAAGAAAATCTTTATACGCCGCAAGCGCCCGCACCCGCGCTGCATCCGCATCCGCACCATGCGACATTCTCGCCTCCAAAGCGTTCGCACGCGCCACTCCCAAATGCGCCAGCGCCCCAGTCCAGCAATTCCATACAACGCCGCTATGATCGATTATTTTTTCGAACTCAGCCGCCGCCGCGCTCCCCTGTCCCGCCGCAAGGTAAGCTTCCCCGCGCACATACGCCGGATACATGCACGACATACTGATATCGAACGGAATCTCTCCCAACTCCAAAGGCAAAGCACGCTGCAAAACGTTCAACGCCTCTGCCGGACTTTTCCGATCCAGCGCCAACTGCCCCTGAATCGCCGGCAGCCAAAGCGACTGCACCTGCGTATCCAGCGGTAACCGTTTTCCCAGCGCCTCAGCCAGGGATTCAGCCCGTGCCGTGTCACCCGCCATTGCCAGCGCCAGCGCCGCTTCACTTTGCACGCCCTCGCTCGCCGGATCAAGTTTCAGCGCAGCCGTTGCACTCTCCCGCGCTTGCGCACTATTGCCCACAGCCGCCTCCCGTTGCGCCGCAATCGCCTGCCAAAGTGCCGCATTCTCCTTACTATCCGTTCGGATCGCAGATTCCACCGCGCGCTGCGTCAACTCTTCCGCCTTCCGCATATGCCCCGCATAAGCCTCGGTGTCGGATTCGAATTCGAATGCCCAATTCTCATACTCCGGCTTGCTGGCATACCACTTCTGCTGCTCGTCCATCCCTGCCGAATCCTTCTTGAGAAAGGCAAGCGCGTAGAGCGTGTTATGCATCGACAAACTATCCAGCTTCCGCCCTTGCGCTTCCTGAATCACTTGAGCAGCCTCGTCAAAACGCTGCAAAGCGACCAGATCGTTCACCAGATTCCCATATAGACCCACGTCCTCCGGCGCCAGCCGCAAGCCTTCCCGCGTCACCTCCACCGCCTTCTCATACTGGCCCTCGGCCCCATACTCCAGGCCAAGCCCGCTATAGCCGGAGTAATCGCGCGGGTAACCTTCAATTTCTTCCTGATAAGTTTGCGCCGCTTTATCCAGCTCTCCCGTGACGTTGGTGTAATAGCCCGCGGTAATGGAAAGCTTCTCCCACTCGCTGGCGTGCTCCCGCAACTCGAAGGCCTTGGCCAGATATTCCCCCGCCCGTCCCACCTCGCCCAAACTTTGATAATCCGTGCCCACCGCTTTGTAGCCCAGCGCAAAATTTGGATCGAGTTCAATCGCCCGCTGATGGTAGGGCAGCGCCGCCGCGGTGCCTTTCTCTCGGTAAGCTTTTCTGCCCAGCGTGTAAGCCTTTAACGCGTCCAGCGAAAAGGTTGTAGCCTGCACCAGCGGCACATCGAACCTCTGCACCGTCGCCAGCGACTCTCCCATTTCACCTCGCAACTTGGACGCCGCCTCGCCCAGCGCGTCGAGCACTTTCTCTTTCGATGGCGACGTAATCTGCTCTTGCGCCAGCGTGTCTCCATTCTGGCAATTCACCGCCTTCAATCCCAGTACATACTCGCTGCCCAGCGTTCCAATGGATCCCGCAATGTAAGCCTTGCTCCCGGCCCGCAGGCACAACTCTCGCGCAATCTCGGGCGTCAGTTTTGTTCCTTCTGGCCGCGCCATCATTCGCAGCGTCTTCGTCACCCGGCTGTCGGAGAGCACATTCAAAAACGGCGATTGCCGCAAGGAAACACTAAGGGCCGTCTTCAGCGTGTCGTCGAAGACCGCGTCTCCGGTGCTGTTGGCAAAATCGGCGAGAACGATGGTGTCTTTCTCAGTCAGGCGGTGCGTGGTC
>PLUJ01000143.1:0-307 GCA_003165455.1 Acidobacteriaceae bacterium
CCATCGCCATGGGTCCGTCGATTCCGCGCATTCTGAGCGGACTCCAGCCAGCAATTGCCATTAACAACATCAACGATTTTTCGGTCGGGGGTCGAAATCCCAAAGCGTCGCCCGTCGCTAGCGCCTTCGAGGCAATGTACGACCATTCTCTTGACACGGTCATGCACGGCACTGGCGAAGAGACCTTCGATGCGGTCAAGATGCTGAAGTCCGTAGATTCCTCGAAGTACAAACCCGCTGCCGGCGCAGACTATCCTAAGGGACGCTTCGGCGATAGCCTGCGACAGCTCGCGCAACTGATCAAAGC
>PLUJ01000143.1:401-3325 GCA_003165455.1 Acidobacteriaceae bacterium
GCACCGACCACGGCCACGCCAATGTCATGTTCGTTTTGGGAGGTCCAGTGAAAGGCGGCAAAGTTTACGGCCGCTGGCCCGGGCTCGATCAATCGCAACTCTACGAAGGCCGCGATCTGGCGCTTACCACGGATTTCCGGCAGGTGCTGGGAGAAGCTGTGGCGCGCCATATGGGGAATAAGAATTTGAACGAAGTGTTCCCGGGATATGAGAATCAGCCGGGTAAATTCCTGAGGCTGCTGGGATAGGGAGCGCGGTTACATTTTGCGGAAGGACTCGCGATTCGTATCAGGGCATCGCTTCAGCGATGCCAAAGCTAGCATGTAATCGTAGCGGGCTTTAGCCGCCGTGGCTGCCGATGTGATTTCTGATAGCAACTCCTATTCCATGTCTATCGATTTTCGAAACGGTTCCAAAGGGCTTCTGCGCCGCCTTCCCAAATACCAAGCGCGTGATTTTGCCATCCGGCATTTTCAGCTTGATGAGCCCGACCTTGTAGGGGTTGTTACGGGGAATTGTGCTGGACCACCGTCCAGTCACCCTGCTGAAGAAAGGTGGTCCTTCCCAGATGCGATCTAGCACTGCGGCACGCATAAATGCGTGCCCTGATACGAATCTCACTTGCGGCGCGGGCATCTAGATTTCCACCATTATGTCCCCGCTCTCGATCTTCAGCGGATACACCGCGACCTTCATCCTGGAATCTTGCGTCGCCGCGCCCGTTTTCACATCCCAAGCCCAGCCATGCCACGGGCAAACCACTTTGCCACCATCGATCATTCCCTGCCCCAGCGGCCCGCCGCGATGCGGACAGACGTTATCCAGGGCGCTGTAGGCCCCGTTCACGTTGGCTATACAGATGGCTTTATCGCCGCAGGAAAATTCTTTGGCTTCGTCGAGGGGTGGAAGGTCGGATTCGGTAGCTAGTTTTTGAAAGGGCATTGGCTTCGTCTATCCGGATGGACGCGCCTCGCTTCGCTCGGTGGACGGACGAAGGCGTCCGTCCCTCCATGGGCTAAGCGCGGTTACTTCGGCTGCGCCGTCTGCGCAATCATCACCTGGCGCTTGAAGTTCTCCATCATATTCGGATCGAGCCGCACTTCCGTAGGCTTCTTCGCCAGCGTCATGGTGTCGATTTTGTCCTGCAACTTCAGAAGCGCGTAGAAGAGATTTTCCGGCCGCGGCGGGCAGCCGGTGACGTAAACATCCGTCGGCACAATTTTGTCCACGCCCTGCAGCACCGCATACGTATTAAATGGGCCGCCCACTGACGAACACGCACCCATTGAGATCACCCACTTCGGGTCGGGCATCTGGTCATAAATCCGCTTCACCACCGGCGCCATCTTCAAAGTCACAGTCCCGGCGACGATCATCAGATCGCTCTGCCGCGGGCTGGGGCGAAAAACTTCCGAACCAAAGCGCGCAATATCGAACCGCGAGGTCGAGGACGCGATCATCTCAATGGCGCAGCACGCCAGNNTTGTTTTGCAGCCAGCCCATGAAGTGACCTCGGCCGTACAGGTGGAGAAACTAATTATACGTTCTATCGCGCACCATCTCCGCGAAGCACCTCAGTCTAGGTATACTCGGCTCCACTGTCAATCATGAAGCGCCTGGGCCGCCGGTTGCCCGCAAGCTCTGGCTGAGCTACAAATAGAACCATCCATGGATTCACGACCCGCTGCGGATTTTGAAGAGAAAAATCCAGAGCACAAAAAGCCAAGCCTTCGGCTTTTCACTCTCTGGTCCCACATCCGCACCTCGCAATTCTGGATGGTCGCCATCGCGCTGTTCCTCCGCATCGGCTGGATCATCGTCGGCCACACATACAAGTTCAAGCCAACGGAAGCGAACTTTGGTTTCGGTTGGGAGATGGGACGGATTGGCGCGGCGATCGCATCCGGGCGCGGATTCAGCGATCCCTTCGGAGCTCCATCCGGTCCTACGGCCTGGGAACCGCCGCTCTATCCGTACTTAACTGCGGCCGTTTTTCATTTCTTCGGAATCTATTCCCACGCCTCCGCCTTCGTGCTGTTGAGCATCAACAGCATTTTCTCCGCCCTCACCTGCATCCCCATTTTCGTGATCGCGCGTAGAATCTTCTCCGAAAAAGTTGCCGTTGGCTCGGCCTGGACGTGGGCACTTCTTCCCTATGTGATGTATTGGTGCACTCGCTGGGTGTGGGAGACAAGCTTCTCGGCCCTGCTACTCGCATTAATTTTCTGGCTCGCGCTAACTATGGAGGACCGCGACGGCTTGTTGCCCTGGCTTCAATTCGGTCTGCTCTGGGGCATTGCGGCGCTGAACAGCACGATACTCGTTGCGTTCCTGCCAGCCTCGGGACTATGGGCCTGTNNCCTGGTATTCCCGCGCCAAGCGCCGCAAGCCATCCATCGGCGGCATCCTGCTGGCTTCCCTCATTTTCATGGCTTGCATCACACCCTGGACCATCCGCAACTACAAAACTTTCGGAAAATTCATCTTCATTCGCGACAATCTCGGAGCGGAAGTCCGCCTCGGTAACGGCAAGGGCGCTGACGGCACCTGGATGCAATACATNNCACCTATGCCATGCGCCAGTACCTTTCCATGGGAGAATTGGCTTACATCCAAAATCGCAAGCGCAGCGCTCTGGATTACATCGAAACCGATTACAGGCGTTTCGCCGTCCTCTGCGTCAAGCGCTTCATCTATTTTTGGGCCGGACCGCCGCGCTTATCGAAGATCGAGTGGCTGGCGCAGACAAAAAACTCTCTATTCCTCGCATCATCCGTGCTGATGTTCTGGGGGCTGGGCCGCGCCCTGCGGCAGCGCAGACCGGGCGCATGGCTCCTTTTCTGGTTGATCGTCCTCTATCCTGCGATGTACTACGTGGTATATCCAAGCCAGCGCTACCGCAATCCCATTGAGCCGGAGATGAC
>PLUJ01000146.1 GCA_003165455.1 Acidobacteriaceae bacterium
TCTCGCGCGTGTACTTCGGGAACTGCGAGAACTCGCCAGCCATCCAGCCCACTTGGCGAATCATTCCGCGAATCACGCGTCGGCGCTGCGCATCGGTCCAATCGGGAAACGCGAGCCGGAGATTGAACATCGCCGAGCGGCGGAGCGGCGCTCGCACAGCGTAAGCAGCAGCGGCAAAACTGACGCCCACAAATCTGGCGGCCGGCCTCGGCAAGAGTCCCAGCAATTTCATTCCCGTCCACGCCGCGGCATACTCGAGCGATTCCCGCATCGCCGCCATTATACGGTTAGCAAGTTCAAATTGAATCCGCCGATGCTAGACTCGTCCTCGCCTTGAGCGAAAATCGCACGAGCGTGGGCCGCCCGGCGCGCTGGACCGTGCCATTGTCCGCGGCCGCGATCGGCATCTGCCTTTTCGGTAACCTCGGCGCCATGGGCCTCGTCGGCCCCNNCCCATGGCCGAGACGGGTGACTGGGTCACGCCGCGCCTATACGGGCAGCCATGGTTCGAGAAGCCGATTCTCTACTACTGGGCCGCCGCGATGGGGTTCCGGCTTCACCTGTCCGCGGAATGGGCAGCGAGGCTGCCCTCGGCGATTGCGGCGCTCGCCGCCGCGCTGGCGGTCGCTTGGCTCGTCAAAAAACATTACGGCGGCGAATTGAATTCCCTGTCGAGGGCCGTGCTGCTCGCGCCATTGCTTTTCTCGACGAGCGTCGCGGCGATCGGATTCGCGCGCGCGGCCACTCCCGACATGCTCTTCAGCGCTTCGATTGCGCTGGCGATGGCTAGCGCCGCGAGCGTACTTCGCCAATCAGGCGCCTTGCGCGCAACGGCAGCTGCGTCCAGTGACGCGCGCGGAGACGCGTGGCCGCTGGCGCTATTCGGCGCATTTCTGGGCCTGGCTGTCCTGGCAAAGGGTCCCGCGGCAATGATTCTGGCAGGCGGCGCGATCGCGCTCTGGGCGCTCGCGTCAAAGCAATGGCACGCCGCGATTCGAGTACCTCATCCACTTGCGATGGCTGCGTTCTGCGTCGTGGCGCTTCCCTGGTACGTTCTCTGCGCCACTCAAAATCCTGACTTCCTGCATGTTTTTCTCTGGCAGCACAATATCGAGAGGTACACCACGCCGATGTTTCAGCATCGGCAACCGTTCTGGTATTTCGGCCCGATTGTGTTGCTCGCGCTCATTCCTTGGACCGCCCTGCTCTGGCCAGTGACGCAGGAGGGCCTTCGCCTCTGGCACGAGAAATCCTGGACGAATTCCCCGGGATTCTTTTTTGCCTGTTGGGCGATATTCCCCGTTCTTTTCTTCAGCCTTTCACAATCCAAGCTGCCTGGATACATTCTTCCGGCGATTCCCCCGCTAGCGTTGCTCTGCTCGATTGCGGCAGTCAGAATTCGCTCGATCCCGATGCCGTAACTGCCCATGATCGGCGTGACTTCCTTGCCGTTCTTATCCAGAACACGAGCGCCCATGGCATCGGTATAACGGTACCCAAGTTTGAAGATGTGTCCGATCTCGACGGCAGTATCGATGCGTAACGCGCTTCCGCAACTTGGGCAGACCTCGCCAGCCGTGACGGCGCGCAAATCGGCGTAGGCGGTTGGATGAAAATCTTTGCCGGGCGTCAGGTTCTTGATGTGATAGTCCTCTTTGTTAGCACCGGCAATCAGATTGCTGCGGCCTTCGAGAGCTTTGTCGACCAGCAATACGGGCCGATCCGCGTCCTTCTTTAGATCTTTCGCCCACTCGATACCCATCGGCCCCAAATAGCCGGCGGGAGATTTAAACAGGCTCTTAATCTCCGCCTCGTCCATGGGACGGATTGCCGTGCCCACCGTGCCGTTGAGCTTCGCCTCATTCAACTGATGATCGCCGCGCATCAGCACGACGATGCCACGAGACTTCGTCTTGCCGGTCTTTTCCTTTTCGTCCTTCACTTCCGCGATCAGCGCCAGCGTTTTAATCTTGTTCTTCGGAGAGACTCCAAGGAAGCGCGCAACTTCCTCAATTGTCTTCTGGCCTGGAGTGTGCACTTCAAGGGGACTGCCATCGCCCTCCGCCTTCAAATCTTCGACAGCATCGAGCTTCGAGGTCGCCTTCTCCAGGTTCGCCGCGTAATTGCATCCATCGCAGCTCACAATCTGATCTTCCCCGGCGGGAGTGCGCACCATGAATTCGTGCGATTCCTTGCCGCCCATGGCTCCGGAATCGGCCTCGACCACCATGTATTTCAACCCGCAGCGGTCAAAGATTCGGCGGTAGGTTTCGTAATGTTTCTTGTAGGAAACGTCCAACCCAGCTGCGTCGATGTCGAACGAATACGCGTCTTTCATCATGAATTGGCGTATCCGCAGCAAGCCGGATTTCGGCCTAAGCTCGTCGCGAAACTTAGGTGTGATCTGATACCAGATCTGCGGGAGTTGCTTATAGCTGCGCAGTTCCTTGCGGGCAATCTCGGTCATGACTTCCTCTTCCGTCATGCCTAGACACAGGTCGGCGCCCTTGCGGTCCTTTAGACGGAACAGATTTTCGCCCATCAAATCCCAGCGTCCGCTGGCCTCCCAGACCTCACGCGGGTGCAGGGCCGGCAAATAAAACTCCTGGCCAATCTTGTCCATTTCCTGGCGCACGATGCCCATGATCTTATTGAACGACCGGTTACCGAGAAACAGATAGGAATAAATCCCCGCCGCCAGTTGACGGATATAGCCCGCGCGCACGAGGAATTTGTGGCTGGCCACTTCCGCGTCGGATGGAGCCTCGCGCAGGGTAGGAATAAAGAGTTCAGACCATCGATGCATAGAGTTTTCTTGAAGTGCCGAGTTGCGAGTTGTGAGTAAGGAACTACTTTCGAGAGTAAAGTCGAACTGATAATTGTACGATAGCGTGGTAGCGCTGGCGCGACACGCCCTCTTAACGACACAAGGTTGGGCGCATCCATACGCTCCTGTATTAGAGAACCTGGCCAATCTCGCCGGTCCAATTGGGTGAAAGGCTCATCAGGAGGCGCATGGCGATTTCCTTGGGTAATCGGATCGAAACTTCCTGCTCGTCATTCCCAGAGTCGACCGCCATGTAGATCGGCACTCGCATCATCTTGCCGTCTTCGATTTTCCGCTCAGCGAGCTCCCAGTAGATGTGAACCCACCGGCCTTCACTCTCCCCTAGCCAGATTGAAGAGCGAGTGCTCATGTTCTTCCTATCGGCTATAAATCGAGCGGACTTCGCCGCTGGACAGCCGGGGGCGGCTTGTCTCCGCAAAGACACCCCGCTCACCCCGCCAACTGCTTCAAAATCTCTTTCCCCAGCTTCTGCGCTTCTCCAAAAAACTTCTGGTACTCCACAAACAACCGGTTTAACTCCAGCGATTGACCCACCGACAAATGCCTGCGGAGCATCATATCCCGCACATGCACGGGGTTCGGCAACGTCGCATCTTCCGACAATTCTTCCAGCGCGGTCTTAGCATCGTAGTGATACATGGAACACCTCGATTGAGCGATTGTGTGGTTATGCGATTGTGCGATTGAAAATCAACTCCCCGGGATCTTTGACGAATCTCTTTCACGAATCTCTTTTTCAATCGCCAAATGACCCAATCGCCCAATCACCCAATCGCTACACCAGTTCCGTTCCCCACAAATCATGCAGGTGCACAATTCCCTCCAACTTGCCGGATCCATCCACCACCATCAGCGAGGTGATTTTCTTCTCTTCCATCAAAGCCAGCGCAGTCGCCGCAAATTCATCTGCGGCAATGGTCCGTGGATTTTTAATCATAGCTTCGCCCGCCGTCAGATCGAGCACGTTCTTTCCACGCTTCTCGAGCAGTCGCCGCAAATCCCCGTCGCTGATAATCCCCGTCAGCTTTCCGTTCTCCACCACTGCCGTCACGCCTAATTTCTTTCGCGACATTTCATAGATCACATCCGGCATCCTGGTCAGCGGCGCAACGCAAGGCAACGCATCACCCGTATGCATCAAGGTCTCCACTCGCGCCAGCCGCTTTCCCAGTTTCCCCCCAGGATGAAGATTGGCGAAATCCTCTTCCTTGAAACCGCGGCGCTCGCTCAACGTAACCGCCAAGGCATCGCCCAGCGCCAGCATCGTCGTCGTCGAAGCCGTGGGCGCCAATCCAAGGGCGCAAGCCTCCTCGGTAATCGAACAGTCGAGCGCCACATCGGAGGCCGCGGCCAAAGTGGAAATTGCTGGTGTGGAAATTGACGGTGTGGAGCGGGCACTCCTGCCCGCTGTTTTTGACTTTGACCCTGCTCTTAACTCGACTCGATCCACGAACGATCTTGAACTGGACTTCGCATTACTCTTCGAGCTCTCGGCAATAGTGGCAGTCGCGGGCGGGAGCGCCCGCGCCACACGATTCCCACAAGTCCCATCCCCGGTCATCGCAATCAGCGGCACCCGCAGCCGCTTGATCGTCGCCAGCAGCGCCAGAATCTCCTCCGTCTCCCCCGACGTTGAAAGCGCCAGCACCACATCGCCGCGCACCACCATCCCCAAATCCCCGTGCAGCGCCTCCACCGGATNNGCACCACCATCCCCAAATCTCCGTGCAGAGCTTCCACGGGATGCAAATACAACGCCGGCGTCCCAATGGAACTCAGGGTGGCCGCGATCTTGCGCGCGATCAACCCGCTCTTGCCCATGCCCGTTACCACCACGCGGCCGGCACAGCAAAACATCAATTCAACAGCACGCTGAAAGTTCGCGGCCATCGGTCCGGCAATCCGGTCCGCCAGCTCGCGCAGCGCCTCCGCTTCAATCCGAACCACTCGCTCGCCAATATTTTTCATTTATCGAAAGCTCAAAATCCGAAAAGACGAACGGAAGAATTCGTGAGATCGTAGCACGCAGATCGAATCAGACCCGCTTAAACCCCCGCCTAAAAATGATCCTCAATTCCAACCACGGGCGTGCCCTGCGGCTTCTGGCCCAAGATCGCCAATCCTTTCGCCTGAATCGCCCGATCCCACGGCCCCGCCTGCCAGTTGTCTCTAACCTTCTGCGGATGTTTCCACGGCGGTACTGGCAGCATCAGATTTTTTCCCGTGGAATGCACGTACGGTTCATACATGGATCGCAATCGATCCAATTTCTGCCGCGCTTCAGTCCCCGCCCGTAACTTTAGTCCGGCAGCCGACAAAGTCTCTTGCAACGTTTTGAACGTCTCGTCTGTCAAACGTTCTGGCGCGGTCGGATCGTAGCGCGCATTCACCACCTGCGCCAGGTCCACCGCCGCATGCCGCGCCATGGCAAACGTTAATCGCGCCTGCCCCGGATGTACTCCTTCGATTCCCGCAAGCACCAGGGAAGTCACATCCAACATAGTGGTCAGCGCTCCCACCCAGGACTGATTACTATGCTGCGATCGGAAAAACGTGAGCACGGGATAAGAAAGCTGACTCTCCAGCAACTCCGCAGCCCAGCGTTCCCAATCGCGCAATACCTCGTCGAGCACGGTTTGCTCAATGGCGGGATCGTCCGTGGTGCCAGCCAACCTCACCAATAACTCCGCCGCGGTCGGAGGCGATCCCGCCCGCGCATCCAGCATCGAGATCTGAATTTCGCGTCTCGAAAACGACTGATACACAACCGGGATATACCCAATGACCACTCCAAGAAATGCAAATCCCATTCCGGCTTCCAACACCGAAAGGAAACGCGCACTTCCGCTCGTCGGAACGATGTCACCATACCCAAGCGTGAAAAAAGTCTCGCCGCTGGCGTAGAGAATTCTGGCGAAGGTGGTGTGCTCGCTCCCTAGTTGCTCATGTCCGCCCAGGCCGTATTGCAGCAGAGCGAAGCCAAAAATCAGGCTGGTCGCCCAGAATGCCAGCAGCATGATGAGCGACAGCGGGCCAAAATATCCTAGAAAACTCTGGCGACGCGTACCCTCCGGAATATGTCCCGCAACTTTCTTCCAGGGAATCCATGTTCGGCGGTAAAACCATGCGGTCAGCTTGAACTGGCGGGTGACCCGCCGCGGCAGGACGACAGTCTCGAAAGCATCCAGAAAAACCACCCACAGAATCACCAGCCCAAAGAGGATTGCGACGATGCTGCCATGAGGGTGCATGAAAAAAATCTCAACCGAGGGTGCAATCTAGATGCGGGAGAAAGGGTAACAGATTCGGCATTCCGGCTACCGTCCGATTGGATTGGTGCACACATATACACCAACTTCTAAAATCATTTCGCTGGCCGGAAGTCAAAAATCGCGCTTACTGCGGCTTTGGCTGAGCCGCCGGAGCTTGCGCTGGCGTGGTGGGAGCCGGTTTCTTCGGCGCAGGTTTCTTCTTCGCAACCGGTTTCTTTGGCGGCTCCGCATCGTCCACCACNNGGCTTTTTCACCGGCTCGTTATCGTCCACCACAATTTTCTTTGGAGGCGCCGCCGCAATTGCCGCCTGCGCCGTCTTCAGTTCCGTTCTCAACTGGCCGATCTCCTGCTCCTTCGAAATCGCCAGATTATTCATCCGCTCCGCGAACTGCTTTCGCGTGCCCTCGAAACTATTCATATCGTTCGAAAGCGCCTGGAAATCATCTTTCGGTCCGAACGCGCCCGCCGATTCCACTACCCCTCCCAGCACGTCATACAGCGCATCCAGGTTCCGGTACAGCTTGAAAGTCGCGGGCATGTCCTCCGGCGCATTGCGCAATTGCTCCATCATCTCCGGCAGTGCGTTCTGCAAATTGCGCTGAATCGAATCCACATCACTCAGCGATTGTTTTTTCGACGAGCCATCGGTCTTCCATTTTTCGATGCGAAGCTTCGTCAAGTCCGCCAGCGTGGCCTTGGACGTCGCCTCCAGCTGCGCCAGCAATCCATTCAATTGCGTCACCGAGGCGTAAGATACCGCTCCACCCTGTGACGCCGATGGCAGGCCGGCTGCGCTTCCCTGGATTGAGAATTGAGAGGCTGAGAATTGAGAGGTGGAAAACGGTGGTGTGGAAGAGGTGCCGAAAGACTGGGCGTAAGCCGCCGGGCTGAAAGCCAAGCAGCCCAGCCCAAGAATTAAGAGAATGTTTTTAGAGTTCATGTTTTGCGGAGTTAACTGAGCAACGAGCGCATCGGAATCGTGAGTCAGACTATAGACTAGCGAGAATACTACAAACGTCACATTTCCTCACAGAACCGAAGGAATACAATCTTCGCGTGGGGCGAAACAAACTATGGAAAAGAAAATCTTCTGGATGATTTTCATGGTGCTGGGATTGCTTGCTGATTTCCTGCTTCCCATCTGGTGGGGCCTAGTCTCCACCATTCCCATCGTATTCATCGCCTGGTGGGTCGCCTACCGGAGCGACTGGTTCTGAATCAAGAAGCTCTGAATCAAGAAGTTCTAATCGTCGATTCTGAACTAAGTTCATAACCCGCAAGCTCTATGTAGTAGTGGAACTGGTTTGCGTCATCGTGAAGGTGCCGTCATCCGCCTGAACGCAGCCGCTGCCGCTGGCGGGCGTCAACGCCCAGGTACCGATGATCGTGCCGGTGCTCAACGTATCGGTAGTGGTGTTGAAGGTTCCCGTGACCGACGAACTGGTGAGCGTAAGCGTGTCCCCCGCCGCCGAAGTGATCGTAAACGAGAACGTTCCGGTCACCACATCGGCTGCGTTGTAGGTCACGTTTAACGTGCCGCCTTCCGTGGTAGCGGCCGTCTTGAAACAAGTACCGGTGTTCTCCAACTGAAAGCTGGAAATGCTCAGGCCACCTCCGCCGCTGACCGTGAATTGAGTGATAAAACTAAACCCCGAGGAAGGGCCTTTGCCACCCAACATGACCGATTGCCACTCTCCACCTGACGCGCCTTCCACATTGGTCGAACTGCTGCTGCCACACCCCGTAAAACCGAGTGCCAACAGCAATAGAATCGCAACTGCCTTCATGAATTTTCCTTGAGCCCAGGAATGCAATACAAAATTCTATCGCAAGACTACAGAGATGCGTAGCAAGCGGTCAATGGATGTAAGGGCGCCATGCCGGAGATCTTAACGTCCTACAGTCCCGCCTCGATGCGCGATCGCGGATCCAGAAAATCCCGGAGTGCATCCCCAATAAAATTGAACGACAGCACGGCCAGCATGACTGCCAGAGCGGGAAAAATCACCAGGTGCGGAGCATCAAACAAATGCGCGCGCCCATCGTTGAGCATGGCTCCCCAACTGGCGGCGGGCGGGGGAACGCCCAATCCCAGAAAGCTCATCGTCGCTTCGGCCAAAATCGCGCCCGCCATTCCGATCGCGGCTTGCACGATCACCGGCTGAATAATGTTCGGCAGAATGTGGCGCACCACAATCCGCAGGTCACTGGCGCCGAGCGCCCGGGCCGCTTCTACAAACTCGCGCTCGCGCGCCGCTAAAACCTGACCGCGCACAAGGCGTGCGTACCCCACCCATCCTCCCAGCGACAAAGCTAGAACGAGATTGAAGATCCCCGGCCCGCGAAATGCCACAAACGCTATCGCCAACAGAATTCCCGGGAAGGACAGAAACGCATTCATCAAAATGATATTAACGAATCGGTCAATGACCCCGCCGTAAAAGCCGGCAACCGAGCCGATAATGAGTCCAAGGCCGAGCGATGCCGCGACCACGCAACTCCCCACCAGCATGGAAATGCGCGAGCCGTAAATGATTCGCGAAAAAATGTCGCGCCCCAGTTCGTCGGTCCCAAACCAGTGCGTCTCCGATGGCGCTTCCAGACGGGTCGGGAGATGAATCGCCGCGGGATCATGCGGCGCGATCCACGGAGCAAAAACGGCAAAGATTACAAAGGTGATGACGAGCGCCACGCCGGTTGCCGCGAGCGGGTTATGCCGCGCAATACGGCGAAACGAAATGGCTGCAGTAGCGATTTATAAATCTTAACCCATGAAGCCGCTAAGAGCCTGCCCGTTCGGACAGAAAACAGAAGAGAATGAAAAGCCTGTCTACGCGACTGCTTTCGGTTTCACCAAAGTGGGCTTACTGGCTGCTTCGCTGGAGGTGGGTGGACGCAGCAGAAGCGGGATCACCGCGCTGCACAAAGTAATCAAAGCAATCACGTAGAGGGCGTGCGAATAATGCCCGGTGCTTTGCCGGATGCGCGCGATCAAAGTCGGACCCAGGACGCCGGCGAAACCCCACGCGGTCAGCATGAGCCCGTAAATCGAACCGACATTTTCCGATCCAAAATAATCCGCGGCAAAGGCCGGCATGGTGCCGAAGCCTCCGCCGTAACAGAGCAGTACGACGAAACAAAGAGTGGTGAAAGCGGGGAAGCTCTGGATTTTTGGTAGCGAGAAAAACACCACAGCCTGTACTAAAAACATCATCAGAAAAACCCAGCGCCTGCCTATCGCGTCCGACAGCCAGGCCCACAGAAATCTTACCGTGCCATTCGCAATCGAGATGATGCCGACCAGCCCTGCCGCCACTGCGGCCGTGACGCCGGTGATCTCCTGTGCCATGGGCGCGGCTTGCGAAATAATCGAAATGCCCGCGGAAGTATTCAGGAACAAGAGCGCCCATAATCCATACCACTGCCAGGTGCGGAGTGCGCCGCCGAGGTCATAGGTTTTTGTGGAACGCTGTTTCTGCTGCGTCGCGCTCGGCGTCCATCCTTCCGGGCGATAGTTGGGCGGAGGGTCTTTCATGAAAAACGCCGGGATTGTGACGGCGACAAAATAGGCAATGCCTAAAACGGCGAAGGTCTTCAGCACGCCAATGCCGACGATCAACCGGCTCGCGATGGGCGCGGTGATCAAAGCGCCCGCGCCAAAGCCCGCGACGGCGATTCCGGTAATCATGCCGCGCTTATCGGGAAACCATTTTACTAACGTGGCGACCGGAACGATGTATCCCAAACCGATTCCGATGCCGCCAATGATTCCGTAGGAAAAGTAGAGCCAGTACAAATGACCGGCGGAAAAGCTGGCGAGGAAGACGCCGCCACCATACAGAATTCCAGCGGCAATGGCCACCGTGCGGGGGCCGGAACGGCGCATCCAGAGGCCGCCAACGAAAGAAGCGAATCCCAGCGTCAGAATTGCAATGGTAAAAGTCAGGGTGACTTGCGAAATCGTCCAGCCGAAGGTTTTGGTGAGCGGGATGCGGAAAACGCTCCAAGCGTAGACCGCGCCGAGGGCGATCTGCATGATGACGCCGGCGACTGCGACGCTCCAACGATTCGGCTGACTGGTGACTTGAGTATGCACGGGTATGAGAGTGCAAAGGGCCCAAAATTGTTGCCGCGAACCTGCCGCCAAATGACAGTAGTGTTCCGGCGGGAACATTGTAAGTTGGCAAAATCGGTTTTTGCAAGTTATTGATTTATATGGCGGTCTGGGAGGTGGGTAATAGATCCAATGGTTTAGAAGGGTCGAAAAATGTCTACCCTCGAGGACGTTCCGTGTCCAGGCTAGCGTGGACTCGACAGCGCGCGATAGTACTTTATATGGTACATTCATTCAGGAGCGTGGAACATATGAAGAAGAAGGGCGTGGATTCCAGGATTAAAGCCGCGTTGAGAGAAGAGGCCGCCAGAGGGCTCGCGCGCCCGATCAAGAAAAAGGTGGCAGGCCAGCTGGCTACAGCGATGGCAAGGAGAAAAATTTCAAAATCGCAAATGGCGGATTTGCTGAAGACCAGCCGATCGCAAGTGGATCGCATTCTCGATGCGAAAAGCGATGTGACGCTGTCGAGTCTGCAGCGGGTAGCGGCTTTGCTGGGACGGCGGGTGGTCGTGCAGCTGGTTTAGGGACACTCCCCGCTTGGCAAAATCAAAGGCTTTAACACAGGGGGCGCAGAGGATGCCGCATTAACACTTTCCGATCACCAGGATTACTGACTCGGCGGTTTCCAGCGCAGGACTGGTTTGCGGGCTGCGGCCGTTTCGTCCAGGCGCGAAACCCGTGTTGAATGGGGCGCATTGAGCACGGCCTGGGGATCTTCCTGGGCCTCTTCGGCGATTGACTTCATCGATTCGATGAACAAGTCCATCTCTTCCTTGGACTCGCTTTCCGTGGGTTCGATCATGAGTGCGCCGGGCACGATGAGGGGAAAAGCGGTGGTGTAGGGGTGGAAGCCATAGTCGATCAGGCGCTTGGCGATGTCCATGGTGCGAACGCCTTTTTTCGCCTGCAGCTTATCGCTGAACACGACTTCGTGCATAGTCGGGGTGGAGTAGGGCAGTTCGTAAGCGCCCTCGAGGCCCTTGCGGATGTAGTTCGCGTTCAGCACTGCGTCTTCCGTGGTCTGTCGCAGGCCATCGGGTCCATTCGCCTGAATGTAGGCTAAGGCGCGCACAAACATACCAAAGTTGCCGTAAAAGGCTCGTACGCGACCGACCGACTGAGGGCGGTCGTAGTTAAAGCCGAGCGTGCCATCGGATTTGGTCACCAGCACCGGAGTGGGCAGAAATGGTTCGAGCTTCTTCTTGATGGCAACGGGACCGGATCCCGGGCCACCGCCGCCATGCGGTGTGGAAAATGTCTTATGCAAATTCAAGTGCATTACATCGACGCCGAAGTCACCGGGACGGACCTTGCCGACGAGGGCGTTCATGTTCGCGCCGTCCATATAGAGGAGTCCACCCTTGGCGTGGAGAATGTCGGCGATTTTATGAATCTGCTGTTCGAAAATCCCAAGCGTATTGGGATTGGTGAGCATGAGGGCGGCGACGTCCTCATTCATTTGAGATTCCAGTGCCCCAATGTCGACCATGCCGCGCGAATCCGATTTCAGATTTTCGACGGCGTAATCGACCATCGCCGCGGTGGCTGGATTGGTTCCATGGGCCGAATCTGGAATCAAAACTTTTTTGCGCGGGCGCCCCTGAGCATGATGATAGGCGCGCACCATGAGCAGCCCAGTCATTTCGCCGTGCGCGCCGGCGGCCGGCTGAAGCGTGATTGCGTCCATGCCGGTGATTTCGATCAGGCACTCGCTCAGTGTTTTCAGAATTTGTAATGCGCCCTGAGAAATCTTTTCGGGCTGATAGGGATGTCCGTTGGCGATTCCCTCTACTCGCGCGACAGCCTCGTTCACGCGCGGGTTGTACTTCANNCCCAGATCGATGGCGTAATTCCAGGTGGATAGCCGCGTAAAGTGGCGGATGATTTCGATCTCGCTCACTTCGGGCAGGCTGCCCAAAGACTTTCTCTCTGCTGCGCCAAGCAGCGCAGAAACATCGACTTCCGGAACGTCGAGCGGTGGCAGTTTCCACGCCGCTTTTCCTTCAGAGGATTTTTCGAAGATCAGACCTTCATTCTGATTCACCTGGAGGCGGGCTTTACCGCCTGTCTGCTTCATCGCGCCACCTCGGCTATGCCGGACTCTTCCCGGTTTGTATTCTTAATCTGATTTTTATTCTTACCCTCATTCTTAATTTCGTTTGCTTCCTGATCCAGCCCGGTCGCGTGTTGCGAGGCTTCGTTGCCCATCAGTTTCAATGCATTGTCAATCGAGGTGCGGGTAGTCAATTCCGTGCAGCACCAGAGAGCCGCATTGCCCAACTCGGGATAAAATTTCTTGAGGGGCAGACCGCCGATGATCTTGTGATCCAAAAGGCGATGGTTGATTTCTTGCGGATCTTCCGTGGTTTGCAGCACGAACTCGTTGAATCGTGGTGAGCCGGCAAAAAGTACTTTTCCGTACTGACCGAGGTGGGTGGCGGCATAGGCGGACTTAGCAAGATTCTGTTTAGCGAGTTCCTTTAAGCCGACCTTGCCGTAAACCGTCATAAAAATGTTTACCATCAAGGCGACCAGAGCCTGATTGGTGCAGATATTCGAGGTCGCCTTCTCGCGGCGGATATGCTGTTCGCGAGTGGCAAGGGTGAGGACAAATCCGCGCCTGCCCTGCTTATCGACAGTTTGGCCGGCCAGCCGGCCGGGCATTTGGCGGACGAATTTTTCGCGGGTCGCGATCACTCCGCAGTGCGGCCCGCCAAAACCCTGCGGCACGCCGAACGACTGCGCTTCCATCGCGATCACGTCGGCTTCACGCGGCGGCTCCACGATTCCAAGCGATACGGCCTCGGCAATCGAAACCACAAGCATCGCGCCATTCTTATGAGCGAGTTCGGCAGTGGCGGCAACATCTTCAATGTTGCCAAAAAAGTTTGGCGACTGAATCAGCACACAAGCCGTCTGCGGCGTGATCGACTTTTCCAACGCCTCCAGATTCAGTCGTCCGTCATTTCCGAAACCCGTTACGGAAAGCGGCATCCCCTGATGCGTGGCGTAAGTGGCGAGGACTTCCCGATACTCCGGATGGAGACTTTGCGCGACTATGACCGACCTTCGTCCGGTGAGCCGCACCGCCATCATCACGGCTTCAGCAGCGGCTGTCGAGCCGTCATACATGGAGGCATTCGCCACTTCCATGCCGGTCAACTCGCAGATCATAGTTTGGAATTCGAAGATGGATTGCAGCGTTCCCTGCGAAATCTCAGCTTGATAAGGTGTGTAAGCGGTGAGGAACTCGCCGCGGGAAATCAGGGAATCGATAATGACGGGGCGGTAATGCGAGTAGACTCCGGCCCCCAGGAAGCTGGTATAACCTTCGCCGTTCTCGCGCGAACGCTGGCGAAAATAATCGACAATCTCCGATTCGGCCATCTGGCGCGGGATTTTGAGATCGCGGCTGAGACGATATTCCGCGGGAATTGGGGCAAACAATTCGTCGACCGAAGCAATGCCGATTGCCTTCAGCATTGCCTGACGGTCAGCCGGAGATTTTGGTACATATCGCATAGAAGTTTATTAGATGTACGTCGGGGTCACTTGGATTATGTCCGTGGGTTAGGAGATTGACGATTGCCTATTTCCGATTGACGATTGGAAACAGAGAGCTCATTTAGCAATTGGCGATTGGCAATCGACATTCGGCATTTTGTTAGTGCCCGCCTTCTTCGGCGACGAACTTCTCGTAATCCGCAGCGGAGAGAAGAGCGTCAAGCTCGCTCTGATTCTTGAGCGCGATCTTCATCATCCATGAAGAGTGGGCATCTTTGTTTACCTTCTCTGGCGACGTGGCCAAATCATCGTTCGTCTCAGTCACGGTTCCGGAGGCTGGAGCGTACAAATCCGAGACCGCCTTCACGGATTCGACCGAGCCAAACGTCTTGCCGGCGGTGATTTCGGCCCCGACTTTGGGCAAGTCGACGAAAACGATGTCGCCGAGCTCTTCCTGCGCGTGATCCGTGATTCCGACGGTAGCGGTGGTTCCGTTCGCCTGAATCCATTCGTGCTGCTTGGTGTATTTGCGATCCGCTGGATATCCCATGGTGAATCAGCTCCTGGCTGCAGCTCCTAAGCTCTTAGCTGCCGGACTTTAATTCCGGTTTCCTGGCTCTGCAATCTGCTTTTCGAACAGCTTTCCTTTTAATTGAGACTATTTTTTTAATTGAGACTATTTTTTTTCGGTTTCTTGTAGAACGGTGTAGAAACGATTCTAGCGGCAACGGCCTGGCCGCGAATTTCGACGTTCACCGTGCTACCAAGCGTCGCGTTCTCTGGCGGCACATAGGCCAGGGCGATATTCTTTTTCAAGAATGGCGCGGGCGATCCGCTGGTGACGTATCCTATTGCTCGTCCGTTCAAATCGAGGACTTTGTATCCGTCGCGAGCGATCCCGCGATCGATCATTTCCAATCCAACCAAGGTGTGACGCGGAGCAGCGGATTTGGCCTTTTCCAACGCTTCGCGGCCCACGAACTCGGGCTTCTCCATCTTGCAAAAACGGTCGAGCCCGGCTTCCCAAACATTAATCGTATCGGAAATTTCGTGGCCGTAGAGCGGGAGTTTGCCTTCGAGGCGCAGAGTGTTGCGAGCGCCCAAGCCGCAGGGGACAATGCCGAAGTCTTTCCCGGCGCGGAGTATTTCATTCCATACACGCGCGCCGGTAGCCTCGTCGGAGGGAATATAGATCTCGAAACCATCTTCGGCTGTGTAACCGGTGCGCGCAATCAGAATGTTCTTCAGACCACAGACGGTGCCGTGCGTCACCCAGTAGAACTTCACGGCGTTCAGATCGGAATCGGTAAGCTTCTGAAGCGTGTCGACGGCTTTCGGCCCCTGAATGGCGATCTGCGTGAAGTCGTCCGAAAGATTTTCCACGGCGCAATCGAACTGCCGCGTATTGTCGCGCACCCAGTTGAAATCCTTTTCGCGCGTGCCTGCGTTGATGACTAGAAGATATTCATCCTCGCCCAAGCGGTGCACGATGACGTCGTCAACGAAAGTACCTTGCGGATAGAGAAGCGCGGAGTACTGGGCTTGTCCGATCGCGAGGCGCGACGCGTCATTCATGGAGATATGCTGAACAGCGGCAAGCGCTTGCGGGCCGGCGAGGCGGATATCGCCCATGTGACTGACGTCGAAGATGCCGACGCCGGTGCGTACGGCGATGTGCTCGTTGATGATTCCGCCGCCGATTGAAGCGGGATATTCGACGGGCATGTCCCAACCGTTGAAGTCGACCATCTTTGCGCCCATTTGGCGGTGGACTGCGTTCAGCGCGGTTTTGCGGACAACAGGAGCGGTGGCCTCAACAGCGGACAAGCAAGCCTCGGGGTGAGTGGGGATGTTGACTGATTAACGTATCACGCGGTTTTTCCGCGGGTCAAACGGCGGGCAGTTTGGGTATTGGGGCAACTCGACGAACTCGACCACGAAGGGCGCGAAGGAAAAAGCGCAAGAAACCGAAGCGATCGTAATACGCAGGAGAATTGTGACTTGAGGGCCGGCGCCATCACCGCGGCGCACGTCTATATAGTTTTCCAGAGACAAAACTCCTAGTGGCCGAATTGGACCATGATGCGGGCTCCGGCGGCGACGTGCGTGCCAGGCGGGGGAGATTGTTGGTGAGCTACCCCGCTGCCGATGGCCTCGAGTTCGAGGCCGGCCTCCTGAGCGGATTCGACGGCGCCGCGGACGGTCTTGCCGACGAATGATGGCACTTCGATTCCGCCTTGCTCGACGTCAAAGACCACGGTTCCAGTTGCCGGGATTCTTGCAGGCGGTGTCGAGGCATCGGGGTTACTCTCAGGATTTCCCGATGATGTTTGATTCCCTTGAGTTCCTGCTGGTTCCCTGTCTCGCATCGACGCCTGGACTACGGTTCCAGGCGCGCCGGCATTCGCGGACGGGGAGGTCCGCGCCACATTGGTTTTTTCTGGAACTGTTGCCGAGGAATCGAGATTTACGTCGGCGGTTGCGAGCGGTTCGCCGGGATGATCGGGAGTACCTTCTTCTAAATCTTTATCTTTCATCTTCGATTGCGCCAGCAGGAGTTGGTGCTGCGGGGCGAGCGGAAGGTCATGCGGGGTATGAAGATATTCCAGCACCTGCTGCGTAACGCGCTTGAAGACGGGCGCGGAAACCTGGCCGCCCTGATGCAGTCCGATTGCTGAATCCAGAATTACCGCAACCACAATCTGCGGATTATTGACGGGAGCGAAGCCGGCGAAGGATCCGATGTATTTTGTCTTCGAGTATGCTCCGGTTGCAGGATCGACTTTTTGAGCCGTACCGGTCTTTCCGGCGGCCGAGTAACCTTCCAGAATTGCTTTGCGGCCAGTGCCTTCGAGCACGACCTTCTGCATCATGGAACGCATCTCGGCAGCGGTGTAACTCGAAATGACGCGGTGTGACGTACCGGGATGGAAAGCGGCCGACTGCGGCCCATTCAGAGGTTCAACGTGTCCGGTAACGATTCGTGGCGCGACCCAGACTCCATCGTTGGCAAATGTGGAAATCAACGCTGAGAGTTGAATTGGTGAGATGCCAATTTCCTGTCCCATGGAAATGGCGGCGATCGAGACCTTAGACCAGCGGCTGACCGGTTTGGTGAGGCCACGAGTTTCACCGGGCAATTCGATGCCGGTCTGCTGGCCGAATCCGTAGGCGCGAATGTATTTGTAGAACCGGTCTTCGCCTAAACGCAGGGCAATCTTGATGGCGCCCACATCGCTCGATTCGGCCAGCACGCCCCATACTGGGAGCAGGCCGTGCGGCTTCGAGTCGCGAATGCGCATACCGTTATAGACAATGGAGCCCATCTGGCAATCGAAGATTTCATCCGGATTGGTCAACTTTTCTTCGAGCGCGGCCGAAATGGTGACTAGCTTGAAGGTGGATCCGGGCTCGTATACGTAACTCACGGCCCGGTTGGTGAGCGCGCCGGGAGTGATTTGCTTCCGCAGATTCGGATTGAACGTGGGGCGATTGGCTAGCGCAAGAATTTCGCCGGTGTGTGGATTTTCTACAATGACGGTTCCCGCAATTGCCTGAGTATCGTGAATTGCCTGATCGAGTTCCTTCTCGGCGATGTATTGAATGTTCTTATCGATGGTAAGAACCAGATTCTCGCCCGGCTCCGGCTGCTTCTCGACGTCGGAGAACCATTGCCGGCGGGCGTCCACCGAGATGAGCATTTTTCCGTTCTGCCCACGAAGTTCGTCTTCGAATTCGTGTTCAATGCCGCTCTGTCCGGCATCTTCCATGCCAACCGTTCCCACGACTTGCGCGGCCAGATCGCGCGCAGGATAGAAGCGCTTCGGTTCCTTTTGAAAATGGATGCCTTGCAAGTTGAGTGACTTAATGCGCTCAATGGTTTCGTCATCGGCTTTGCGCGCGACCCAGCAAAAAGTCTTGTGATTGCGGCAATCCGCCAGCAACACATTGCGATCATCCCCGGTGATGCGTGTGATCAGAGAAACCGCGGTAGGAAGATCTTTTACTTCGGAGGGCACGGCGAAAGCGGAATCGACAAGCACGGACATTGCCAGTTCGTGGCCAGCACGGTCATAAATTACGCCGCGTTTCGCGGAGAGTGGAATCTCGCGCTGCTGTTGATGTTCCGCCTGCTTCACGAAGCTGCCGTAGCGGAAGATCTGGAGGTAGATCAAGCGGCCGCTGATGACCACGCACCAAAACAGAAGCATACCGCCGAGGATGTAAAGCCGGAAATTCTTGCCGCGATTGGAAGTGGTTTCCATGAAGATAAACCGTGCTTGGCTGTTTGGCGTTGGTTGTTGCTTGTTGGGCCTTGAGCGCGTTGACCCAACTGTTGAACGACCTCAGACAAACATGGCGGCCCACCACGCGGCGGACCGCCAAAATCGTTAGGAGCGCGGAATGGCCTCCGCTCGCTATTGCCCCGCGAGCGTTATCGGCACTGCACTGGCCATAACGGGAGCGCCGGTGCCTTCGGCTTGCGCGCTATCCATGCGAATGACTTGACCCGGCTCCGGCGGGACCAAGCCCATGCGTCGCGCCATCACGTCAATGCGTTCTGGATCGCGCAATGAGGCGTCTTCAAGACGCAGGGCGCGGTTCATCTCCGTGAGATTGTTGAGCTCGCGCTTGGCCGATTCGATCTGGTAGCCGTATTCGATCGACCGAAAATGCTGCCAGGCATAGGTGAATACCAGCAGGAAGAGAATGGCAAGGGCCGTACCGAACTGCTTCATCTCGCGATTGCGGCGCGGGTCTTCCACCTTCACCACGCGCGAGTTGTCGATCGGCTTGGGAAAATAGATCTCGGGGGTTCCGGTGAAGAAGGTTTTCCGCCGCGCTTCTGGTACCGCCATCCGAATTGCAGCCGTTGCCATTATGCCGCCCCCGCGAAGATCTGTTCCGTCCGTGTCTGCGGATTTTGTATTTCGAACATCGACCGCAGTTCGGCTTCTTCCGCCATGCGCATTTGTTGGGCACGTAGTTCGGCCAACCATTCCGCCCGCTCCACCGCCAACTTCAAATCCCTGATTAATGTTCCTGAATACATCGCGCACCTTCCAACCCGAATTCCCACCCAGAACCTGGCTTCGAACCGGAAGCCTTTCAACGTTTGCGGATCTTAAATTTCAGAAATTCCGTCCGCTCTTTTCAGAATTGATGCCCCGGCACGCCTTACAGCTATGCCGGGGACTCCGGCAGGTTTTCCGGAGGCCTAAACTCTTGAAGCCGGCCCTGAAGCCCGAAGCCCACTTCTAAACTTTTTCCGCCGCCCTCAACTTTGCGCTGCGTGACCGCGGATTGCGATCTTGCTCATCTTGAGATGCGGTAACAGGTTTTTTTGTTAAAACCCGGAAGTACTTGTCCTTAATTCCTGCTTCGCGGAAGGCATCCTTTACCAAGCGATCCTCCAACGAATGAAAACTGATCACCACCACGCGTCCTTCTGGTTTCAGAATCCGCGGCGCCGCATCCAGCAGCGCCTTCAGATCGTCCAGTTCGCGGTTTACGAAGATTCGAAGAGCTTGAAAAGTCTTGGTCGCCGGATGAATCCGCTCATGTTTCATTGACCGGGCCGCGGCTGATACAACCTCGACAAGTTGCTTCGTCGTGCGTATCGGCCGCGACCGGACAATGGCTCTGGCGATTCTCCGCGACCTCCTTTCCTCTCCGAATTCGTAAATCACATCGGCCAGCTCGCGCTCGTCGATGTGGTTTACCACTTGTTCGGCGGT
>PLUJ01000299.1:0-165 GCA_003165455.1 Acidobacteriaceae bacterium
TGGAATCTCCCAACGGCACGCTCGGCAGGTTGCTTCCGTCGATCTTGATGACGGCGAGATCCGTCAGAGGATCAGCACCGATGAGCTTTGCAGGGAGGATTCGACGGTCGGTCATAGTAACGCGAATGTCCACTGCGCCGTCGATGACATGGTTGTTGGTCACGA
>PLUJ01000299.1:184-13300 GCA_003165455.1 Acidobacteriaceae bacterium
CGTTGGAGTCGTTGTCGCCGTTGTTGTCTCCATTTTCGGACGGGTTCGCGCGGTCGCTCGATTTTTTGGACGTGACTGTCACGTTGACGATGGCCGGAGTGACGCGTGCGGCCAAGGCCTCCATAGCTCGATCCAGTGAAAGCAGTGCGCTGACGCTGTTGTCGTCGAGAGGCGCTGCGGCTGCGGCGGGTGCCGCGGCGCTGACGGGTTTATCAAACTCATAAGCTGTGAGCGACAAAACCATCGCGACTGCGGCCAAGGGGACAAGGAAGCGCCGGTTGAGCGCTGATTGGCAATACTTGATCCAGCTTTTCATGTTACTCATTCTCCTTTGTTAGCAACTAATTGTTTAGTTGTTTAAGGCAAAAAAATTTAGCCTCAAATTGAGCTCAGAACAATGGCCGATTGCAACTGCCTCTCAGCCGAGTTTCCTCCTCCTATTCTCCAAATGCACAGAGTCCAAACCCCAGCCCCGGAAGCGTCATACTGCGCGGTTTGCAGAATGACGAAAGTCTCCTGAATGGGAAGCCGTTCCTGGGTAACTCTTGCGCGCATCACCACAGGCTTGCGTGCGGATGTTGCTTTCAACTGGAACGGGACCACTGCTGTGCGCAGATCGAACACCACCGGAATCGCTCTGGGTTGCGGCGCAGGATTTGACCGCTGCCGATCAACCGCCACCACTGTGCGACTTATGGCAGCGTCTGCGACTCCCGGCTGCAATTCGACGTCTGCCGCTTGCTGCGTCGACTGAATGTGGTGCGTTTGCCTTTGCTTCGGTTGAGTCTGGAACGCCACCAAACGCGGCGCGTAAGGGGCCGCGCCCAAGACCAGCGCCAGCATGCCGGCGCTCAGGCCCAGAACTGGCTTCCAAAGTCCAGTACGGCTCGGACGTCTTGCATCCAGAATTTGCGCCACGCGCAGCGACATGTCGCGCATCCGGCTCACCAGGGCTTGCGCCAGCGTCAGGGCTCTGGCGTTTTGCAGTTTCTCGGCAAACGAGATCAGAGACGATGCATAAGCTCGGGGGCTCGCCGTCTGCGCCAAAACCATGTCGTCGCAGGCCATTTCCCGCTCGAGCGTCAGGCGGCTTTCAATCCACCAGACGGCGGGGTGAAAGAAGAACACGGCTTTCACCACCTTCTGGGCGAGATTGCTCCAATCATCCCAGCGCCGAAAATGCGCGAGCTCATGGAGCAGAATTACCTTGATCTCCTCCGGCGAGAGCTGTGGCAGAAGCCATGCCGGGAAAACAATGGCAGGACGAAAGAAGCCGATTGCTGCCGGAACGGTTACGTCGCTGGAGACGCACAGCTTCACCTGGGGACGAGATTCGAAATCTCGAAGGATCCCGCCAATCGCGGGGTCGAGGCCCGCGAGGTCCACTTCGGAGCATTTATTGCGAATTTGACGTACCCGGCAGAGTCCGATGCTCAGCCTGAGAAGCAACAACCCGGCACCGACGCCCCAGGCAGCAAACAGATAAAAAGCCCAGGAGGTCGAGAGTGTGATTCCTCCGTGCAGGTTCGCGAGAGGAAGAGTCCCGGAATATGAGGCACCTAAGTCTGACCCGGAAAGAAATGGAAGCGTGACAATTGCTAGGAGGGCCGAAAACCAAGTAGCAAAACGGGTTCCGGAATTCTGCCGGCCGATGAGGCGAAGCAACACCCAAACCAAGCCCGCGACAACAATGCCCTCAGCCGCAGTATTGAGCAACCTCCCAGTGAAGAGTTGCGCCAGGGATTGCAGGTCCGGAACGGTCATTTCGCATCGCTCCGTTCCAGCATCTCGCGCAAGCGTTTGAGCTTGTCGGCGTCGAGCTCTTCGTCTTGCAGAATGTTCAGTACTAATGCCTCATGGGAGTTGCGGAAGAAACGGCCGACTAGATGCTGAATCTCGGAGCGGGTAGCCGCCTGGCGTCCGATGAGCGGCGCATAAACGTGCGCACGGCCATCCTTTACATGTTCCACGTGGCCCTTTTTCTCCAAGATGCGGATTGTGGTGAGAATCGAGTTATAGGCCAAAGTGGAGGGAAGCCAATCCAGCACCTGCTGGACCGTGCCGGACCCTTTACGCCAGAGCACGTCCATGATGCGAAGCTCGGCTTCTGTCAAGGTTGCAGACTGCTTTGGCGGCACTCTAGCTCTCCTTCACCTTATCTTTAGACGCGCGATGCGTGGGAAAGTAACTAATTATTTAGTTGCCAGAGGACGGTACGGGGATGCCTGATGCTTGCAGATTAGATCTGTACAACTGGGCAATAGAAAAACTGGCTTGCCTCAATAAGGCGCCGTTACGTCGGTTTGCTAGACACGCAAGCTGTCCGATACGGGTCCAATATTCGACGGCTACCCGCATGAATTAAATCGCCTCAAAGCGGCGAAATGCACTGCGCGCCTCGGGAATCACGAGCGGCACAGCGGCAAACGTAGCAGCCGAAGCAACGAGACACCAAAAGCAGAAGGCGCGGTGGTTTCGCCATTCGTCAAGCGTGTATTTGGCCGCCACAATGGCATCGAATCCCACCTTCGCCGCCAGTGCGATGGGAAGTAGCGGTTGTTCGTTCGCTCTATCGGGCGATCCCATTGCGGCCAGAGTCATGGTCGCGGCATAACTACCCAAAGCCAGAACGGCATCCGGCGTTGCCAGGAGTGAATAAGCTTTGGCTGATCCAGTGATATCGTCCGAAGCGAATCGTGACAAGGGCGGTTCGGGAACCCGGTTCAAGATTCCCAGTTGATACAGTGCGATAACGCTCATCGACGCGCTTGCCGCCAGAAACAATCCAAATATGCCGCGGCGTCGCCGGAGAGACCTGCGCGAACCCTGGCGAAGTCCCAAACCCAATGCCTCGGATGCTTGTTTGTTCCTTTGAATTAGTTTCATCGCCTGCCCCCAATACCGCCGCGCAAGTTAGAGCCACAACGTCCAGACCAGCCACTGCTAGCCACTAAAATGGAACGTTTGCCGAAGCTGAGCGCTACTGATGACATTCTTTTAAGACTTTCCCATTTTCAAATTGCCAATACATAGTGCTTGCTCCGAATCACGCGTCAGGTAAGACGTGGCACGCCTTTACCCCAAGTGTCAGGCGGAGACAAGTCGTATCGAATCGCCGGCGGCTTCGTGCCGCGGGTTGATCCTGTAAAGGCCTCGCTCTGCTGCGAAATGAGGTAGTCGGCGGTTCGCGCTGCCAGTGCCTGAATCGTGAGGCCAGGATTCGCCGATCCTTGCGTCGGCATTATGCTTCCATCACAGACAAAAAGATTGGGAATGTCGTGCGTGCGTCCGAACTTGTCCACAACGGAAGTGCGCGAGTCATTTCCCATGCGGGCACCGCCTACCAAATGGGCGTATCGTGCTTCCTGGACGACTTCTTCCGCTCCAGCCGCCTGCATAATCTCCATGACCTTATTCTTTCCATATTCGATCATCCTTTTGTCGTTGTCGTGCAGATTGAAGGTGACTTTTGCGACGGGAATGCCGTTGCGGTCTTTTTCCGTAGCCAATTCAACCCGATTGTCTTCCCAGGGAAGTATCTCGCCGAGCAATGCGATCGCGCCCCAGTGGTTGTAGTCCATCATTACCTGGCGCATGCCCCATCCCCACGCGCCNNCCGCGCTTTGGATCGGTTTCGTAGAATTCTTCGGTAAGTGCGTGTGCGGGAGGTGCTTTGTACATGCGCACCAGTTCTTCAAAGCGCCCAAGGACAACGTTTCCAGCCTGTGCCATTAGGTAACGGCCCACAGTGCCGCTGGAGTTCGCCAGTCCGTTTTCATGGCCGGGACATGCTGAGTTCAACAGCAAGCGTGGGGTCTCGATGGCATATCCGCAGACAATAATGGCTTTCGCTTTCTGCTCAACCTCGTGTCCATTCGGATCGAAGTAAGTCACTCCGGTGACACGTCCGTCTTTGCCCAGGTTAATCCGGGATGCCATGCAATGGTCGCGGATCTCGGCGCCATGCGCTAGGCCATCGGGAACGTGCGATATCAGGGTGCTTTGTTTAGCGCCAACTTTGCAACCTTGAATGCAGAACCCCCGGTAGATGCAGTGTGGCCGATCGCCATGAGAGCCCGCTAGGATGGCTACGGGCCCGCCGATGCTCACTCGGATGCCGAGTTTTGTGCAGCCCTTGATCATGATGTCTCCGCAGCCTCCCATGGGATGCGGGCCATAGGGGTAGCCGTGAGGATCGCCCCACGGAAAGTAGGCCGGACCGGAGACAGGAATCTCTTTTTCGAGCAGGTCGTAATATGGTTTTATTTCGTCATACGAGATTGGCCAGTCAACCCCGACGCCATCTTCAGAGTGAACGCGGAAATCGGAAGGATGGAGCCGCGGAGTGAATCCGGCCCAATGCACCGAGCCGCCACCCACCCCTTTCCCGCTGTTGTTCGCACCAAGGGCGAGTGGATCTTTACCGCCTGTTATGCGCAGCTCATTCCAATAGAGATTGTATGAGCCAGCTTCATCGCTGACCCAATCACGCTCCGTATCCCAGAACGGCCCGGCCTCGAGTCCAACAACGCTAAATCCGGCGCGAGCCAATCGCTGCAACAGTACTCCGCCGGCTGACCCGACGCCGACAATGCAGTAGTCAACTTGTTCGCTGCTCTTGTATCGACGCATGGCCAGGTCGAGTCGCTGAATGGCTCCGAGCATGTGGACGCCCTGCGGAGCTTCAAGAGTCCGGAAGAGAGGCTTTTTCAATGCGTGCCTCCTTGCCCAGGGCTGCCTTTATGTTCCGCTGATCCTCCAACCGGATTGAACTGTGCCGATGGCGAACCGGGTGGCGCGGCCCACGCGTATCGCCGTTCATTTACTTCCCATGGTTCCGGCTCGCCGCCTTCCAGCCGCATGTAGCCTCGAGGATACGCGGGACCACCAAATCCAATTTCATCCCAGGCGAAGGGATGCGCGTAGTAAGCGCCAACCACATCCTGCACAAGGAGGAGCCAGTAGCGGGAAACCGACATCCGTCCCCAGATATTGTGACCCGCCGGCGGCTGGCCGTCGTGCAACGTCCTCAGCACAGCTTCCTGGTCGAGTGGACTAAGATCCACGAACGGCTTTCGGAACATGTGTTGTGCCACTTCTGCAATTCCTTGCAGGCCAAGCCGATGTGCTTCCTGATCGGTGGGCATGCCGTCAAATCGGTAACCATCCAGCCGGTCTTCATACAGGCGCTCGTCGATGGAATTGACGATAGGTATCTTGTGGTGTTCGTCGCGATCATCTTGCGGCAGGATTCGGTCACACACCGCGGTCATCAGATGGGCTTCTTCAGGAGAAAAAAAACGAATCGGCGGAATTTTCTCTATCCTGGTGAGAACCAGGTTTCGCGTCGCTTCGTCCCAAAACTCCTTTTGGCTCAGGGTGCTGAATCGCGGGTAGTAGCCAGGCTGTGCAAGCGGCGGCAACGGTTTCCCCGTTTGTGGATTGACCGGTCGCCCGTCATGTTCTGGATCAGGCATCAGCCTTCCCTCCGAAACATGCTGGCAAGTAATCCTAAAAACCCGCATGCCGCGAAAAGGAGTGGAGCAAAGATGGGAGGGCCAAACATCACGTTGTAGACTGGATGCTTCAAACCGCCAGGGCGACGCGTGACTCCTCGTGCGTGGTAATAAAATCCGGCAGCGCCGTCTACGATTGCCAGCGCGGAGACGGCCGGCAAAAGTTTCTTCGCGACCCGCGGGCTTCGAACCGCGCCCAAGGCTGTTCCAACCAGGACGGCGGCGATCACAGTCGGGCTCCACTGCGCCTTGTACTTAAAATTGTTCTTGTAGTGTGAGTAAAGGGCTTCGATCCCGCTGAAAAAAGCCGCGGCCGCAGTAGCAACCGCCAGATGCCGCTGAAACCGGCCCTCTCTCAGTTCCTGAACAACCGTGACCTCGCGATCGTTTAGTTTCTGCGGCAAGAATTTCGACCACCCTGAAGCCGGACGCCGCGAAACCTGTCGGGACGAGTCTTCGCGTCTCAAAAACGAAGCCACTAAACCGAGGTATGCGCTCGTACCGAATAAGAGAGGCGCAAAAATGGGAGGGCCCATGACTATGTTGAACACTGGCAAACGCCAGCCTCCTGGCTTGCGCTGTATCCCTCTCACGTGAAAGCCAAATCCAATCAGACAATCCGCAAGAGTAAGAGCAGACACAATGGGCAAAAGAGTTCGAGCCGCACGGCGATTCACTGCCCCCGCAACACCGGAAACGAACAACGCTCCGCTGAGGATGACAGGTGTGTACATGACGGGATTACTGTAGCTTCCGCGATAGTGCTCGTAAGAGACTTCGAGTCCGGCGATTGCGCTCGATAGACCCGCAATCAGCGCCAGACTCCTTTGAAATCTACCTTCTCGGAGATGGTGGATGAGGGTGTGTTCCACATTCTCGATCCCCTCCAGATGATCGTTGCTGCTTGATCGATTTCTTCCGGCTGTCGCTAAGGCGTTCATCTGGATATCACCGTCCCCCTCCTCTCGCAATCGGCTCAAATGACTTCGCGGACCTTGTCTTTCAGCACAGTCTTGATGATCTTCCAGCTATCTTTCTGACCCCTGGCGAGCGATTCCGCGAACTTGAAGGCTTGCTCCGAAGTGACATTGCCTGGCAGAGGAGGTTCGTTAGCGTCGACAACCGCCTGCACCACCACCGGTCCCTGATGGGCAAGCGCCTCTTGCAAGATCGACCTTGCTTCCCCCGGATCTTCGATGGTGTAGCCGGTGGCGCCGCAACACTTCGCGATCCCAGCAAAATCGATTGGCTGAAGCTCAACCCCAAACTCGGGATTCCCCTCCTGCACCATTTGCTCCCACTTGATTTGCCCCAGCACATTATTCTTGATGACGATTACCGTGACCCGAAGGTTGTACTTCACCAGCGTTGCGATTTCGCCCATCAACATCGTGAGCCCGCCGTCGCCGACGATGCACACTACCTGCCTGCCTGGAAATGCAACCGCCGCTCCTATGCTGTAAGGAAGCCCGTTTGCCATGGTCGCTAGAGACCCCGAAAGCGAAAATTTCATATCACCACGCATCTCGATGTAGCGGGCGCTCCAGGTCGCGATCGTTCCGCTATCGGAAGACACAATGGCATCGTCGTCGAGGAGTTTGCTCAGGCTCCATGTCACCACCTGCGGCTTCATCGGTTTATCTTTCCGCGTGCCCCGTTCCTCGATGAGTTTGTTCCAGCTCTTCATATTTTTCTGCGCTTTGGTCAGAAAATCCTGACTCTCCTTCTTGTGGATCAGCGGCAAGAGGGAGCGCAACACAGCACAGCACTCGCCGGTCAGCCCAACGTCAACAGGATGACGCAAGCCGATCCGTGCCGGATCAATATCAATCTGGACCGTTTTCGCATGACCCGGCTTGGGATAAAACTCCATGTAGGGGAATCCGCTGCCGGCAATGATAAGGGTGTCGCATTCTTGCAAAGCATCTTGCGAAGGCGCGGTACCGAGCAAACCGATTCCTCCCGTCGTATACGGGCTTTGGTCCGGGACGACCGCCTTTCCCAGCAGAGGTTTGATGATGGGCCCGGCTACTTTTTCGGCGAGTTCCAAAATCTCAGCTCGTGCCTTTAAGCATCCCGCTCCCGCCAAGATCGCCACCTTCGATCCGCGATTAATCAATTCAGCGGCTTCATCCAGCGATTGCTGAGACGGCGTTGGATGGGCTGCCGCGTACAAGTCCGAGCTGTGCTTCGGTAGGTTGGCGTTGGACCTTTCTTCATCGTGGGATGTCCATTCCTGAATGTCTTTCGGAATGGTGATGTGACTTACGGTGCGCCGGGTCAATGAAGTCTTGATGGCCTCATCGACAATATTGTTTACATGGGCAGGACCCATAATGCGCTGGTTAAACTCGGCGACATCCATGAAAAGCTTGTCGAGATCAACGTCCTGTTGGTAATGAGTGCCAATCAGGTCATGAAACGTGTGCCCAGTAATGGCGAGGACGGGCTGGCTGTCGCATTTAGCATCGTAGAGGCCATTCAAAAGATGAATGCCGCCTGGCCCAGATGTCGCGAGACATACTCCGAGCCGTCCTGAATATTTGGCATACCCGCACGCCGCAAAGGCGGCAGCTTCCTCGTGCCGGACCTGAATGAATTTAAGTTTCTCCTGGTGTGTGCGCAGCGCCTCGAATATTCCGTTAATCCCGTCGCCAGGAAATCCGAAAATCGTATCCACGCCCCAGTTAATCAAACGCTCTATCAATAAGTCGGCTACAGTCTTCGCCATGAATTGCCTCCTCAAACCATTGTCAAATCGCTTGCCGCATTGCGGTAATGTTTTCACCAGGAGATGTGCGTGATCGCTCGGCTTTTTCGCGAGTGGAATTCCAACTCGATATCGTTAGACTTTCGATATCCGATTGAAAATCCGTAAGTAGTTCACAGCCCGTCCGCGTCACTGCGACCATGTCACAGTGGCGAACGCCTCCGTAACCGCCAATGTAAACAGCCGGTTCAACATTGAAGACCATGCCTTCCTCGATCACATCCGGAGAGCCGGCATGAACACGCGGGCTGCTGTAAGCACTCATCGGCGAAAAGCCGACCCCGTGGCCGGTACCATGTTTGAGATATTGACCGAGACCAAAGTCTTGGATTACCCGCCTCGCCACCGCATCCACTTCTGCCGCCCGTGCCCCCGGCGTGATAGCGTCGAGCGTAGCCTCACGGGCTGCCAGAACCGCAGTATGCATTTTTGTCTGCTGTTCGTCTGGAGGTTGCAGCGTGTACGTGCGCGTAATGTCAGTCCACAAGCCATCAACATAAGAATTGCAATGCATCATTACAAGATCGTTCGGTTCGAGAGTCCGCTCTCGCGTGCGCGCATAGGCCGTGTACGCCTTTGCCGAGTTAGGACCAGACATGCAAAATGCGAAGCCATTACAACGCTGGATTGGGAGGCCGGGCACGTCGTTATCACTCAAAAGCGATTGAAAGAGTTGAGCGGCTTCGGGTTCTTTCATTCCGGCCCGGAGTTGGGGTGCTCCTAGCTCATATGCACTTTTCGCAATGGCACAAGCCTGGCGGATTCGTCCAAGTTCGAGGGGCGTCTTGACGGAACTCAAAGTTCGAATCCACTCATCGATCGGAGTAAGCCCAGAGTCAGGGAGCAGTTCGTGCAGCATACTTGAGAGCTCGCTGCCAAAGAGATGGATTGCAAGGTAAGACGCCGCCTGAGAACTGGCTCCAGATTCAATGCCGATTGATCCAGATTCAATTTTGAGTTTGTGCAGAATAACAGCGAGGCGGGGTTTCACGGCTTCAAGAAGGCTGCGCGTCTCGTTTAATGTTTCTGGCACAAAGGTCTCAATCGAATCCGCAAAACCGGCTCTCGCAAGTTCTGCCTCGTCTTCCGGAACCAGCAACATAGTTGGGCCGTCGCAAACACAGATCGCAACGCTGTTGCCCACGACCGGCCAGTACCCAGTCAGTAGCAGAACATTCGAAGGAAGGGCACACACCACCGCCGTCAACCCTGTCGAGTGTAGATTCTCTTGGATCCGCGAGATGCGCTCAGAATCCATTGGTTCGCCTAAGCTGCGTATCGTTTGGCATCGGCTTTCTTGAATTCAAGACCCATCCCAGGACGTGTGACATTCGGATGAAGCCGGCCGGCAATCGGTTGGATAGTTCCTTCAAAAAACATGTTCTCGATTCGGACATGATCGTGGAAGTACTCGATGTTCCGCAGGCGCGAGAGAGCGCAGCACGGATGCAGATGAAGTGACGGCGACGTGTGCGCTGACATCGGCACGTTTGCCGCATCACAGAGTGCTCCTACGCGTAAGAACTCGCTGATGCCGGCACAACGCGATGCATCTGCCTGTTGAACATCAACGGCCCCTGCGTCGAGCATCCGCTTGAAGTAGATGAGGTCGTAACCATACTCGCCGGCAGCGATGTCCATGCGCGCGGGAGCTCGATCGCGAATCAGCCGCAAGCCCTCAAGATCGTCCGACGTAACCGGCTCTTCAAACCAACTCACATCGAATTCCGTGAACTTTTCCGCCATGGATAGCGCTTGTTTTCGCGAATAGGCCCCATTCGCATCCACATACAACCCGGCATCTGGGCCGATCGCTTCACGCGCGGCCTTCACGCGCGCAACGTCCTTGTCTGGATCTCTCCCGATCTTCATCTTCACAGCTTTGATTCCTTGCTCGACCCAACCGCCAAGTTGCTTCTGCAATTGTTCGATCGAGTACGATGTGAATCCGCCACTACCGTAGACTTCAATGCTCGGTTGCGCCGCTCCTAGCAATGAAACCAGTGATAGGTCGAGCAGCTTTGCTTTTAGATCCCACAGCGCGGAATCCACAGCGGCAATGGCCATCGAACAAATGCCCGGCCGTCCTAAGTTGCGAATTGCGTGTCTCATTGCCGACCAGCAAGTCGGCACGCTCATGGCATCCTTTCCACGAATGAGAGGCAGGAGTGTGCCGTTAATTAACTGAGCTGTCGCGACGTCGGCATAGGTATAGCCAATTCCAACTTTGCCGCCAGCGCTCGCCTCTACCAAAACCAGGGTTGTCTTATCCCACGTGAGCGTGCCGTCGGATTCAGGAAGATCGGTTGGTACAGTGTAGGTCGCGACAGACATCTTTCGAATAATAGAAACGTCTGAGATCACCGCAATCTCCAGCGGTGGCGTGACGGAGCGAGTTTGGGTATCGCCCGAGTTAATCGAAGACAGAGAACAGGCCGCCGTATTTTAGGACGCGCGCGGTCATCGCTAATCGAAGACTTCGTAGCTATGAAGTACTGTTGTGTGACACGGTCGCCGTGCAATTGAGAACTCCGTCCGAAACGGTGAGCGATGAGGATTCTGCTCGAACCAGCCGTTGATAAATTTGCAAGTAATCCTGCGCCATGCGCTCGGCGTTGAAGTGCTGTTCGAAATGCCATCGGCATTTTTCTCGATCGATTTCCCCAAGTCTTTGCACCGCCCTTACAGCACCCTCCAAGTCGGGCACCATAAACCCTGTGACTCTCTCTTGCTCGACCTCCGGGACGGAACCCAGGGGGTAAGCAATCACCGGCGTTCCGCAAGCCATCGCTTCAATCATCACTAAGCCGAAGGGCTCGCGCCAGGCGATAGGAAAAAGAAATCCCGCAGCGTTTCCGAGGAACTCGTTTTTCTCGGGATAACCGACTTCGCCGATAAACTCAATAAGCGGATGGTCGAGCAGCGGCTTGATTACGGTCTCAAAGTATTCCACATCTACTTGATCGATCTTGGCCGCGATCTTGAGTGGCATTTCGGCTCGCTTCGCGATTTCGATAGCCTGGTCTAAACCCTTCTCAGGGGAGGTCCGTCCGAGGAATGCGAGGTATCCGCCCTTCCCGCTGCCTAGTGAAAAGGACTTTCGTGGCAAACCGTGATGGACGGTACCCTGCCAATTTGCCCAAGGCAGGGGCTTACGCTGAGCGTCAGAAATTGAGATGACCGGTATGTCCCGGAAGTGCTGGTAGAGCGGCACCAAATCAGGAAGGTCGAGCCTGCCATGAAGGGTTGTAACATGCGCGATCTGCTGGCGGCGACTGAACGGATAGTGCAAGTAATCAACGTGAAAATGTATTAAGTCGAAATTCTCTTTTTCGCTGAAAACCTGATCCAGCATTATCATATGATGCGACAGTTGGTCCACGCAGTTCGAATCCAGTCGCAAAGCCTTCTTGCAGCCCGGNNAGGCGGGCGGCGGTCATGGAGTCGCCGCTCGCAAACAAAGTGACATCGTGACCGAGACGGACCAACTCCTCTGTAAGCCAAGATACGACACGCTCTGTGCCCCCATATAGTTTGGGGGGAACGCTCTCATAAAGTGGCGCAACTTGTGCGATTCTCATTGATCGAACCCGATCCAACTTTCTAGAAGCCCTCGTTAGGGCTGCAGAAACAGTCCGCGACGCCACGGTACCCTGCAATCGCGAAATGTAGTTCCAACCTCCAAAAATTATAGAATCTGCTTCGACTGTTAACTATCAGGGTCATACTGTATCGCTCTACGATATTTCTCCGATGTGCGAAGCGTCTAAGTACCGCGGGCAGGCACCTGTTTTTAAGACCCGGACTGAGGTTTCGGGCCGATTCATAACGCTTGCATGCTGTTGCCTCGCCCGAGTTCGACTGTCTAGAAACCGACCGCTTTAAAGGCGGCACCAAAACATATGAAGACACGATGATTGTTGGCTCTCCATATCAACGGCTCGTTGCGGTGAACGGGAAACCGTTGACATCTGCACGGGCGGCTCAAGAAAAACAGAAGCTGGAAAATGTGGTTTCCGAACGGAAAAATGAATCGCCTCAGACAAGAGCCGAGCGCATTGCGAAAACCAAAAAGACGACGGGCGGGACCATTCGATGATGGCCGAGATGGTGAAAGCATTCGAGTTTCAATTGGTCGGTGAGACCAAACTGGACGGACATGATGTGTATTTTCTTCAGGCGTCTCGTCGTCCGGCTATCAGCCGCCGAATACGGAGACACAAGCGTTAACCGGGATGCAAGGAAAGCTCTGGATCGATAAAGAAACTTTCCAATGGGTAAAAGTGATAGCCCGGGTGATGCATCCAGTGTCTATCGAGGATTCTCTTGCGAACGTTGAACCCGGCACACATTTCGAATTGGAGAAAGCCCCGGAGCTCCGGGTGTCTGACTGCCCAAGCGCTTTTCGATGCGCTCACGGGCCAAAGTCTTGTTTCTTGTTTCCCAAGAACGGTCAAGAGGACGACACTTATTTCAGCTACCACAAACGCATACCCCGATTAGTCCACTCACCATCTGAGTGATCCGAGCTTTAGAACGACGCAATACCCGTATCGACTCTGACTCATCCGAGCCGTTCCTCAGGAACGCGCTCGATTACGCCGCACGGCGATGCTCAACTCTTTTCCGCGAGTGGCTCGGGGACTTCGAAGATGTGTCTCGCGACCGCGAAGCGAAGAAGAAGCCTGCCCCCGCTAACGCCGAGAAGGCCAGAGCAACCCACGCCCGATGCAGGTCTAGCCAAAGTTCGGAGCTGCGCTCATGAGCACGGCTGTCAAAAGTACCGTGCGTTCCATGATCCCCGGCAACCGGCTCCCAAAGATTGTTGGG
>PLUJ01000006.1:0-901 GCA_003165455.1 Acidobacteriaceae bacterium
CCAAAGCATTCCAGTTGCGGGAGCATGCCAGCGAGCGGGAAAAGCTAGTGATCGCCGCCGACTACTATCGGAGTGTAACCGGAGAAGTGGATAAAGCGGCCCAGACGTATCAGAAGGAGATTGAGAGCTACCCGCGGGAAAGCAGAGCGTACGGCGGTTTGGGCAATGAGTTCGCTGAACAGGGGCAGTACGAGAAGGCGGCGGAGATGACCACGCAAGCCCTGCGCCTCGCGCCGGATGACGTAGGTTGGTACGAGAATCTTGCCACCTACGCCCTTGCCATGCAACGCTTCGACGCCGCGCGGCAAATCGTCCACCAGGCGGACGCCCAAGAAATGGATGATTCCACACTCCACAGTATTCGCTACACTCTTGCCTTTTTCGAGGCGGACTCCGGCGCGATGGCGGAAGAGCAACAGTGGTTTGCGGACAAGCCCGCCTATGAAAACTATGGACTTGCGCTCGCATCTGACGCCGAGGCTTATGGCGGTCATCTGGGAAAGGCGCGGGAACTGACCAAGCGGTCGGTCGATTCTGCCATACGGGCGGACAACAAAGAAAATGGGGCACTACTGCAGGCGATTGCTGCCCAGCGGGAAGCCGCTTACGGCAATCGTGCGGAAGCGTGGCGGTCAGCGGCGGAGGCTTTGAAGCTTGCTCCGGCGAGTCCGGGGGCCGCAGCCGAAGCGGCCTTTGCGTTTGCCATGGCGNNCTGCGATTCAGGCACAATTGGCACTGGACAAAAAGAACACGGCTGTCGCCCTCAATGCCCTGCAAGCTGCTTCAACCATCGAGTTAGGGAATATTCTGTTCGTCCCCAACATTTCCTGCCTTTATCCGATGTATGTACGCGGAGAGGCATACCTAGCAGCCGGACAGGGTAACGCTGCCGCCGCCGAGT
>PLUJ01000006.1:962-4169 GCA_003165455.1 Acidobacteriaceae bacterium
CTCTGGAAAGACGCCGACCCTGATGTTCCCATCCTGAAGGAAGCCAAGGGAGAGTACGCGAAGCTGCAATAATACCCGCAGAATTTCACTTTCCGAATAGGGGCTTGGAAAGGCCACCCGCACCGCTTTCAAGAGCACTCCAGCAGATCAGAGCGCACGCCAAGGATAGGAATGCCTCGTGAATGTCCGCCCGCTTCTCGTAGCGAACGCGCCGCCGGCGGAATTGATTCGACCAAGCGAAGGTCCGCTCCACGACCCAGCGCCATCGGCCCAGTCCGCTACCGTGTTCGGTGTTGCGCTTGGCGAGCCAAGGTACAATGCGGCGGGAACGCAGACCTTGCCGGATTGACTCAGCGTCATAACCACGGTCGCCTAATACGCAGTCAGGACGATGGCGTGGGCGTCCCCGCTCTCCCTGCAAGGTTGGGATGGCGTCAACGAGTGCAAGGGCTTGCTGCGAGTCGTTCCGATTGGCCCCGGTGAGCTGGATAGCCAGCGGAATTCCCCGTCCGTCGCAAATCAGAGGACGCTTGCTGCCGAGTTTGGCCCGGTCGGTTGGATTTGGACCTGTCTGCGGCCCCCCAAAAACCGCCCGCACCGAGCTGCCGTCTACGACGGCCCGTGACCAATCAATCTGTCCGTAGCGTGCTAACCAGTCCAGCAACACAAAGTGGATCAGTTGCCAGATGCCCGCCTCTTGCCAGTCACGTAACCGCCGCCAGCAGGTCATGCTCGAACCGCAGCCCATTTCGTGCGGCAACATCTCCCAGGGAATCCCGCTACGCAGGACAAACTGAATTCCAGTTAGACAGGCGCGGTCTGGTAAGCGGGGTCTGCCACCCTTGGGCCGAAGTGGTAAGGACGGCAGCAGCGGTTGAATCAGATTCCACAAAGCATCAGGAAGCAAATGGCTTCTCATAGGCTGAGCATCCTAGCACTTTGCCCAGCAACGTGTGTCGGATACTTCACTGATTGGAAATGGGGTTTTGTTAGAAGTTCTAAGCAATTTTCTTTGTCCCTAGGCTTTCATTAACCTCATTCGCCGGCGCCTTGGTACTCAGGGCACTCCGCAGCAAGGAGTCAAAGGTCGCTCCTTCAGCCGAGGCCGCCATTATTTTAGCCGTGAGCGACGAATACCCCAGATTGACTAAGGCCGAAATCAATTCGTCCCGAATATCCTGCCCCCTAATCGTAACTTCATTGGACTTCTTGAGGGCGGGGGGGTTCTGCAGGCTCTCGCATCGCGTGGATCCTCTTCGCTAGTTCCAGACCAATTTCCATTCGCTCTTTGAATGATTTTGCGTGAAACTCTTGTAATCCGAGGAATAAATTGACGAACTTAGTGCTTTGGTCTGCCAAAAACACGGTCCGGTCAGCACCGAGACTCAACTCGAAGGGGTCGACAGATCCTTCGTCCGCACCTTGGAACATTTTGTTCCGAGGTTGCTTCTTGGACCTCTTGGTGCCGCTTTCCTCAGTCTCCGCAGTATCTGCGTCGCGCAACAAACGGTTGATGTGCTGCCGGGTAACTTTCAGATTTCTCTCGATCCATTCAGTCCATGTCGGCTTTCCTTCGACCGGAACTCTTCTGCCTGGCTGTGCAAAGCGTTCGCGGGCCTCGCGTAAATAGGGCACGAGTTCCTTCAGCTTCGTAAATCCTTGTTCGCACTTCGCGATAATCTCGGAATCAGAGAGGCAGTGGGCTAGATCATTGGGATGAAGATGTGGCGGCAAATCCGAATCAGCCAAAGAATCGATCAGCTGAATGCGTTCGCCTAGCCATTTCAGAACGGGAACTGCCATACCGTTGCCAATGGCTTTGTACCGCCGATCGTATGAGCATTCGCTCGCTGGGTTCCCGTTGGCGGCAATCTTGGTGTAATCATCGGGCAGCCCCTGAAGCCGTTCCCACTCGGTCGGCGTGAGATATCTGGCGACGCCGTTCGCAATCACCGCGTGCCGATCAGCGGTCGTGAGGCAGTACATCTGTTCTGCGCGAATACCTTTTCCGCGAGGACCAGCATCGTCACTTCGCTGGATTAAATTGCTGGCTATCGCGTACGCGGCTTCATTTGCTTCTCTAGAATTCGCCTTGCCACCTCGGGGAGCTCTTCGCCGATTCGCCGGATCAGTTGTGCGCAGACCTCCGCGCTCAGCAAATATCGCTGCGGCGCGTCTCCAATCAGAATGTCCGACAAGAAACAGTCGCTCCCGGCTGACGGGAAGTCCAAAGCTTCCCGCGTCCAGCAATTGCCACGAGCAGCAGTAGCCGACTTTGGCCAACGCCGAGAGGATGGTGGCGAAATCTTCCCCTCCGTTACAAGAGAGGACTTCCGGGACGTTCTCCCAAACAACCCACTTCGGCTTGAGGATGCCGGCAATTCCGACGAATGTGAGTGCCAGTTGCCCCCGTTCATCGTTGAGACCTTCCCCGTTTCCGAGGATCGAGAAACTTTGGCATGGGGTGCCGCCGACGAGGATGTCAATCTGTTTCGTTTTGAGTTCTTCGCCATTGAGTCTTGTAATGTCTCCTAAGTTGGGAGTGTTGGGATACTGATTGGCCAATACCGCTGACGGGAAATCGGGACCATTTTCGTAATTGTGTTTCGGATCGTGCTGAGCGAACCAAACTGGCTCAAATCCAAGGGGTTTCCACGCGACGGATTCGCACGAGATCCCAGAGCAGAGCGAACTGTATTTCAGAAGCTTCTTGTGCCCCTCACTTCCTGGATTTTCTCTGAATCCATTCACAACTTCGAAGCTAGCCGGAGTTTAGCTTCGTGCCTCTATGTATGCACTTGCGCAAGTGAAGGCTCATAAGTACCGTGCTAACAATCACCTAGCGATGCCGTGAAATTAAAGGCGCAAGTGTGCAAATTCCATGAGGACGAAGGCAACCGAGAAAACCGAGTTGTTTGAGAAAAGTCGCAGGGAATTTCAGCTGACACGTGCGAAATTGTTCCGCCTTGCGGAAGAACAGAATCTTCGGAGAGAAATCGCGAAAGACAAGGATTGTTTATTTACAGCGCTCACGGAGATGGGAGCTCCTGGTCTGGAGCTAGCAAAACGTCTCAAGCGGATCATATTCAACTTCAGCAGTCTCGCCTCTTACCGGGGCATTCTCCATGGGCACGCAGTTTTTCGAACCGGTTTAAGTCTTGGCAAGGATCGCGCACGTTTTCTTTTGGTCGGATACCTTCAGAAATA
>PLUJ01000125.1 GCA_003165455.1 Acidobacteriaceae bacterium
TCTCTTACTCCATCAATTTTCCTCACCCCTTGATCGGCAAGGAGACGTTTCAGGTCGAGCTGTCGAATGGAAGCTACCTGCGGAACCTCGCCGCCGCCCGCACCTTCGGCTCCCGCGAGGACGAAAAAGCCATGCGCAATATGGGCCTGATCCGCGGTGCGTCGCGTGAGAACTGCATTGTGCTGACACGGGATGGAGTAGAAAACGGTCCGCTGCGTTTCCCGGATGAATTCGTCCGGCACAAAGTTCTGGACCTGGTTGGCGACCTGGCGCTACTCGGCAAACCGATCCTGGGCAGGATCGTCGCCGACCGTGCCGGCCACGCCATGCACACCGCGCTGGTGTCCCGCATACTGCGCGATCAGACGTTGTGGGAAGAAGTCACGCAGCCGGATGAGGCGGAAACAACAAACAGTTACAACACTCCGCTGACCGTCGGATCGTCACTCTGAGATCGTCACTCTGACGTTCAAACGATAACGATTCGTCATTTTGGAGATGGCGGGGCCGCCGCGGAAGTCTCGAGATTGTGCATCACCACAACCTCCCATCGGCCGTCATGTTTTTCCATCAGGAAGTTCAGCAGCCCTTCTCGCTCCGGGCGGGGATTTCCTTGCGGATCCGTCGAGCCGGTCATCTTCCAGCGCACATCCACGGCCGCCACGTCTGGGCGAAGGAATCGCGTTTTAATGTCGGTATATTCCTGATGGCTTTTGCTGAACATGGTGGCGAATACGGGCGCGTGAAAAGCTTCTATCTTCGAGCGCCCACTGGCGCTCACGCCACGAACGTTGGTGAAATCAGCGTCTTCGGAAAACACTGCCGCAAAAGCCTTCGCATCATGATGGTTCCAGGCCTCCATAAATTGGTCCATCACCGCATGGATGGCGCGCTCATCTGTCTCGGAGCTGTTCTGTGCGCTGAGTAAAAGCGGAAGCAAAAGAAAGCAAAATGCGATGACCCTCATGGACCCTCCCCTACGTTCACAATCGCTTGCCGTTTGCGGCAAAATATTTCTTCTCCAGGATTCTGCGGTGGTGCAACTCATGCCCGGCAATAATGTAAGCCAGCGCGCGTACCGTCACTTCCTTCCCACTTGCCACTCCACGCCGCGCCCAAGCCGCTCCATCCAAATTCCTCAGCAGTGCCAGCGTTGCTCGCCGCACGGCGATAAAATCGTCCACCCAATCGGCGAGCATGCGATGCGCAAAAGGACCATTCCTCACGTAGTCATCCTGCTCAAAGCTCGCCAGTGGCGTGGCGTCGCCGCGCGCGATGCGTAACGCCCGGTACGCAAAGATTCTCTCCGTGTCACATACATGACCGAGCACCTCCTTCGCGCTCCATTTTTCTGGCGCATAGCGGAAGTTGCCCTCATCCTCATCGCGTCCGCTAAGCAGCATCATGCTCTGTTTCCTTTGCTGATCCAGAGTGTCAAGAATGTCCTCGTCCTGCACCAGCGAAATGTAGCCAGCATAAAACGGTGCGTACTCGTCTGCCTGAGGCCGCGAGATAGTAAATGTAGAAGGGGAAACTTCGGTTGATTGTGGCATCTTTAGCTCCTTGCCTGCCGGTACTATAGTAAAGACGCTTTAGAAAGACTTTGGATAGAGAGCCCAGAGCATACTCCGGAAAGCTGTGGAAGGTAAATCCGAGGTTTGCATTTTCGGGAATCCTTTACACGGTCACAAAGCCAAAATGGATCGCCGCCCAGATTTTCAGAGTTTCCTGGTGCCGCACGCGCCCGTACCACGCTAGGAAACATTGTTGAAAATAAAGCTTTTCCACAGTGCTCATTATGAGACGACGGAGTACAATTCCATTTGGTCACGCAAGTGCGGCACGTGATCCCTAATCCCAACTAAGGAAAGGAACTTTGTAACCCATGTGGAAGCCGACTAATCAGCCTCAGACCCCCGGACGCCCTGCCGAGCCGGAACGTCCCACCGTGCATACACCGAGCGCGCCAGTCATGACCACGGCGAACGAACCTGCCCCAACGCCGCGTCCGGCGACCACCACCGCTGTTACCACCTCCGCGGACCAGGCTACCATCGGCAAGTCGCTCGTGATCAAGGGCGAGGTCACTGGTTCGGAGTCGCTCTACATCGACGGCCGCGTGGAAGGCTCCATCAGCCTGGCCGGCAATCGCGTCACCATCGGCCGCAACGGCGTAGTCTCTGCCAACATCAATGCCCGCGAAATCGTCGTCCTCGGCAAGGTCCGCGGTAATCTCACCGCCAGCGATCGCGTTGATATCCGCAGCGATGGTTCCCTCACCGGCGACGTTGTCGCAGCCCGCATCTCGATCGAAGACGGAGCATTCTTCAAGGGCGGCATCGATATCCGCAAAGGCGGCCAGCCTAACACTCAAAAGCCAAACGGCAAGGACGAGGGCGTGCCCGCCTCCGAGCCCGCCGCAATCGGCGCACGAGCGTAGCTAGCTCATGCCGTATCACGGCCGAGGCTAGGTTCGTGCTAACGCATGGATCGAAGACCGAAGAAGTCTCCCACAGGAGATTTCCGCACGAAGCTTAAACTTAAGAAGATCAGCGGCGGATCGTGGCGACAGCCACTGTCCGCCGTCAATATTTTGTCTGAGCATTTACAGGCGAGCTCGATAGTAGTAGCACGCCACCTGCACCATCGACTGCGCGAATCGCCTGCCGCCACCGTTCGGCACCAGATGCATGGTCCGGGCAAGGAATTTCTAGATATCCAAATTCTTCACATCCAGCGCATTCTCTTCGATAAACTTGCGCCGCGCTTCCACATCCTCACCCATCAGCGTGGTAAAGATGGTTTCGCACTCAGCGATATCTTCCAGCTTCACCGATAACAAAGTTCGCCGCTCTGGATCCATCGTCGTCTCCCACAACTGCGGAGCGGTCATCTCGCCGAGTCCTTTGTAGCGCTGAATGATGTAACCCTTCTTGCCCTGTTCAAGAACGTAGTCGAAGAGTTCGCGCAGGGAAGCGTTACCAAACGCGTTCTCCCCATCACTGTGTACCGCCTTCGGACTTTCCTCGTTTCCCTCTTCCTCCTCATCGGAGGCCGCTTCGGCCGACCCCTTCTTAGGCTGCTGTTTGACCTCCACTACATACGGAGGCTCCAGGTATTGCTCGATCAGTTTGAACTTCGCGGTCAGCTGACGGCATTCCGCAGTGGACACCAGTTCCCAGTTGATGATGTGCTCCGCGCCCTGCGAATCCACATACCGCACTTCCCACAAATTATGCTCTTCGTCGAAGCGGCTCTCAATTTCCTTGAGTGGCTGGCGCGAATTTCGCTCCCCGTCCAGGCGGCTGACAACGCCGGTTACCTTCCGCTCTTTCTGCAAGCGGTTCAGCTCTTTCTCCAGCTTCTCGATCTTTTTCGGCAGCGTCTTCTTGTCGCCCTCAAAATCGGCATGCTTTGAAAGATCCAGCCTGGGCAGCAATTCCGTAATCGCATCATCGCGGAGCCGCTTGTTTACCTTGTCGAAGAAATTCAGATACTCCTTCAACACACTCATGAATTTCGTCAGGTTCGCGCCTTCGAGCTTGGCTGCGCCCTCCCCGTAACGCACAACCAATCCATCCGCCGCACGCTTCAGCATGACTTTGTCGAAGGCATCGTCGTCTTTGATGTACTGCATCGACTTGCCCTTCTTGATCGAATACAGCGGCGGCTGCGCGATAAACACATTTCCCCGCTTGATCAGTTCCTGCATATGTCTGAAGAAGAATGTTAGGAGCAGGGTGCGGATGTGCGACCCGTCCACGTCGGCATCGGTCATCAAAATGATTTTGCCGTACCGCACCTTCGTCGGATCGAAATCGTCTTTCGCAATGCCGGTACCCAGAGCGGTGATCATCGCCCGAATTTCTTCGTGCGCCAGCATCTTGTCGTAGCGGGCTTTTTCGACGTTGAGAATTTTTCCCTTCAGCGGCAGAATTGCCTGGAAACGGCGGTCGCGCCCCTGCTTCGCCGTTCCACCTGCGGATTCACCCTCAACCAGAAATAATTCGCAGCGGTTCGGATCGCGCTCCGAACAATCCGCTAACTTGCCCGGCAGTCCGCCGGAATCGAGCGCTCCCTTGCGCCGCGTTAGATCCCGCGCCTTGCGCGCCGCTTCGCGCGCCCGCGCCGCGTCGACAGCCTTGTTGATAATCTTTTTCGCTACGGTCGCATTCTGTTCGAAAAACGCTCCCAGCCGCTCGTTGATGAACGCCTGCACCACGCCGGCAATATCCGAATTCAGCTTGCCCTTGGTCTGCCCTTCAAATTGCGGCTGCGACAGCTTTACGCTAATTACCGCCACCAGGCCTTCGCGCACGTCATCGCCGGTCAGATTTTCTTTCACATCTTTGAACAGGCCCATCTGCTGCCCGGCGTAGTTGATGGTCCGCGTCAATGCCATGCGGAATCCCGAAAGATGCGTTCCGCCATCGGCCGTGTTGATGTTGTTGGCGAAGCTGAATACCGACTCCGAATATCCGTCGTTGTACTGCAGCCCGATCTCCATGGCCACGCCGCTGCGCTCCGCTTCCATGTAGATGGGCTTCTCGTGCAACACCTGCTTGCCACGATTCAGATGCTTGATGAACTCCGCGATGCCGCCGTTGTACTTGAATTCGGAGTGCTTCGGCTCGCCGGTCTTCGCATCCGTCGCGCGCTCGTCGGTTAACGTGATGACCAGTCCTTTGTTCAGGAACGCCAACTCGCGAAGCCGTTGCGCCAGCGTGTCGTAGTTGTACTCAGTCGCGGTAAAAATACTTCGATCCGGCAGGAAATGAACTTTGGTTCCACGCCGCTTCGCCGCGCCCACCTTCTTCATCTTGCTGGTCGGGTCGCCTTTCGAATACGTCTGCTCCCAGGTCGCGCCATCGCGCCAGATTTCCAGTTCAAGTTCTTCACTCAGCGCGTTCACGCAAGACACGCCAACCCCATGCAGCCCGCCCGAAACTTTATACGTCGACGAATCGAATTTACCTCCGGCATGCAGCGTGGTCATCACCACCTGCGCCGCTGAAATCTTCTCGCCGTCGATCAGCATGTCGTCGACAGGAATGCCGCGCCCGTCGTCCACCACGGTGACGCTGTTGTCGAGGTGAATCGTGGCTTCAATCTTGGTGGCGAACCCAGCCAGCGCCTCGTCCACCGAGTTGTCGACCACCTCATACACCAGGTGATGCAACCCAAGCTCGCCGGTCGACCCGATGTACATCGCTGGGCGTTTGCGCACCGCTTCCATCCCGCCCAGCACCTTGATTGAATCGGCGTTATAGTCGTTCTTGCCGTCGCCATTATTCCCGGCAATTGGCGCGACAATGCCCTTGTTCTTCGCGTCTACAATGTCAGTATTGATTGCGGTATTGATTTCTTTAGTGGCCATGAAGCTCCGCGGGAGAGTGCCCCGAACTTTTCTAGAACCGAGCCAGATACGAGCCGAAAATATGCCTTCAGGCCGAACTCGAACTGCGCCCACGAATCGACTTCAAGTGATTGAAATGTCTTATACTTAGGTTCGTTCGGCGATTAGTGAAATTATACCATGCATTGGTGGGTTTTTTCGAAGCGAGGGAAGGCCGGAATCGTGGCAGTTAGCATCGTTTGGGGACGAGAGAATCTGGCATTTTCGGGTGCATTTGTCACTTCTCCTTCCGCCGGTTATATGTGCTACAATTGTACGATGTCTGTGCTACGGAGAATCCGTATGACAAAGCTTGCCGTTCGTCCCGCAAAACGAGAGCGCCGGCGTTCCTATTTCCGTCCAGACAAGTTTAAAGAGTTGCTGGTTATGGCTGAGCGCGAGGGTTTGCTTGGCGGTGGCCGCACACAAGTTGTTCGCGGCCGGATGCCCGAAGCGCTTGTCGCCCAGGCCAAGAAACGAACCGGGATCAAGTCGGATACGGACCTCATCGAAGTCGCGCTCGCCAATATCGCTGTGGGAGACGACTACGCCGAATGGCTGCTTTCCCGTCAGGGTACGGTCGATCCGGAGGTCGATCTTGAGTTCTGAGTTATGGCGTAGCCTTCGACGCTACAAGCCAGAAAAACACGCTCGGCCGCTCCAGCGACGAACCGACTCCGAACTGGACTTCCTCGAAACGATCAAAACCAGACCTGCCAAACTTCTATACGACACGACTGTTTACATCGACGTCCTTCAACACCATTTCCCGGAAACCGGCAAGCTGATGTTGCGAGCGGTAGAGGCGTGGCATTCTCCGGTGACAGAAGCGGAGTTGGCCTCAGCCGTTGGTTTGCTCGATCCATCTCATCCTAAGACGCCACAGTTAATTGCCGAGATTGCCGGTGTCATCGACCAGCGACCGACACAGCGGACCATTGCTCCTGATATGGTTGTCTGGCGCGAAGCAGGGATTCTCTCCGGCATCTTGGCACGCTTGCAAGGCTTCGACAAGGTTCAGCGGCGGCGCCTGATGAATGACGCCCTGTTATTCGTAACCGCAAGGCGGCACGGTTGCACGCTGCTGACGCGAAATCTCAGCGATTTTGATTTGATGCAGCAGTTGGAGCCGGCGGGGAGAGTGTTGTTCTATCGGACCTGAAATTGGGCGCGCTTGGACACTAAAGTTCTTTGGCAATTCACGCGCCGCGTTTATCATGGTAAGTGTTTCGCGGACGCCGTTTAGTATCTCGAAGCCCCGAGCGCTACTCGGGGCTTCGGCTTTTGGGAGGGCTCCGTCTGTTCCCTACATTTCCGCCTGACTCATGCCTTCCCCCACGTTCAACGGCATCTCGTTCGAGGCAATAGAGATGGTTCAGGAGAAGAAACTCCGATAGCAGTTCCCCGGAGTGTGTCCGCAACTCTCTGTGCGCCCGCCGATTGCGACACGCACCATACGTCCCGAGAAAGAGCTGCATCCGCGCGGCTCGTTCGTCGGCCGGACAGCCGAGGGCGGCTGTGCCTACATTACGGCAGACTCAGCGGCTGAAAGCCGCATCGGTTCGGCTGCCCTACGGCACGAGTGAAACTCGTGCCCTTCCCGATCTGCCCGACGCAGTCCGACGAATCTTGGAGTCGGCAGCGGCAGAGGTTTCAATTTCCGGCACCTCGGAAGCTCTGACCACCATCTAACCTCACAGCCCTGATAAAATAGTCAACAGGAGTTACCCAACTCATAATGGCCGTTCCCGTATCCCAGATGTGGACTGTTTCGAGCTACGTCCTCAAGCAGAAGCTTGCCGGGCGCAAGCAGTATCCGCTTGTGCTCATGCTCGAGCCGCTGTTCCGCTGCAACCTGGCCTGCGCCGGATGCGGCAAGATTCAATACCCCGCCCACATCCTTAAAAAAGATCTCTCCCCAGAAGAGTGTTTCCGCGCGGTCGACGAGTGCGGGGCTCCCATGGTTTCGATCCCCGGCGGCGAACCTCTCATGCATCCTCAGATTGCCGAGATCGTTGACGGCCTGGTCGCCCGCAAGAAATACATTTATCTCTGCACGAACGCACTGCTGCTGAAAGAAAAAATTCACCTCTTCAAACCCAGCAAGTATTTGACCTTCAGCGTTCACCTCGACGGGCAGCGCGAAGAGCACGACCTCGCCGTATGCCGCGAAGGCGGATACGACATCGCTCTCGACGCCATTAAAGAAGCCCTCGCTCGCGGCTTCCGCGTCACTACGAACACCACACTCTTCGACGGCGCCGACCCGAAATCCGTTCGCGCTTTCTTCGACGAAATGATGGACCTCGGCCTCGAAGGCATGATGCTTTCTCCCGGATATTCTTACGATAAAGCTCCGGACCAAAAACATTTCCTCGGCCGTGCCCGCACACGGCGCATGTTCCGCGCGATTCTGACGAACCGCAAAAAGAGTTGGAAATTTAATCTGTCGCCGCTCTTCCTGGAATTCCTGATGGGCAAGCGCACGTATCCGTGCACTCCCTGGGGCATGCCCACTTACAATATTTTCGGATGGCAGAAGCCCTGCTACTTACTCCAGGATGGCTACGCTGAAACCTTCTCCGAACTTCTCGCGACGACAAATTGGTCCAACTACGGCACCGAATCCGGCAATCCCGCCTGCGCCAATTGCATGGTCCACAGCGGCTATGAAGCTTCGGCGGTGAACGCTACGTTCAGTTCGCTAAGCGGATTCCTAGCCACGGTGAAAGCAACTCTGTTTGACGGCTATCGCGACGAAGAAGCGCTTCGCTTGTTGGATGAAACGCAAGCTCCGGTGCACCCGCTGGTGCAGATCGCACCTACCGGCGAACCGCAGGAAACACGGGCGTAGGAGCGGCAGTTAATTTGTCACCCGCGACTTCCGAGGGCTGAAGCCCGCGTCCATTTTGGAGCGGCTGATCGCAGCGGTAAACCACTGCGTCACCCAAAATCAGACCATAACAAGGAAACTATGACGGGCAAAGCTGCAGGCCATCTCGATCACGAAGCTGCCGGGGCTGTGCCGCACGCCGGCATGGCCCATCCCGACGCGCTTGAAGTCGCCCCCGGCACCGCCCACGAAAATCTCGAAGGCTGGATTCCCCAGCTCGCCACCGACGAAGAAGTCCGCGTCGCCCTCGAAAAAGCCTTCGACTATCGGGGAGACGTCACCATCACTCGTAAAGATGGTTCCAAGGTCGAAGGTTACCTCTTCGACCGGCGCACTGCCGTCACGCTACAGGAATCCATCGTGCGACTCTATCCGAAAAATTCGAGCGAAAAAATTTCAATCCCCTACGCGGACATCGCCGCCCTGGCGTTCACCGGACGCGATACTGCCGCCGGAAAAAGCTGGGAAGCCTGGATGAAGAAATACGCCGCTAAGAAGGCGGCAGGCGAAACCAACATCGCCCTCGAACCCGAACCGTTGGACTGAAGAACTCGCAGCTGGGCGAAAGGGCAGCGGTTAGGAGATCCTTCGCTTCGCTCAGGATGACAATGCATACTCTATCGCGGAGTGAGTAGCGGAATCGCAAGGGCCGCAGGCCGTCAACTTCGCTCCCATGGCGCCGGAACCTTCACCCATGCCATCCCAGCTGCCTTCGCTGCCTGAGTCCCCATCTCCGTATCCTCAAAAACTAAACACGCTTCTGGCGCCACTCCCAGGCGGGATGCCGCCAGCAAAAATGCCTCTGGATCGGGCTTGCTCTTCTCGTAGTCTTCCGCGCACACCAGCGTATCGAATCGATCCAGCAGCTTCAGCGCAGCCAAAGACTCCGTCACCGACTCTCGCGTGCTTCCCGACACCACCGCAAACGGAATCCGTCCATGCATGTTTACGACGTGCTCCAAAACTTCTGGTACCGCAGCGAGTTCCGAAAGCAGTTCGAAATAGAAACGTTCTTTCTGCCGGCACACCGCTTCCACCGGCATGTTCAGGCCAAGCCGCGCATTCAGCGTCGAAATAATCTCAGCCACGGGCATGCCTCCCCACTCGTAAAAAAGCTTCTCATCGAATTCACAATTCCATTTTGCCAGTGCCTTATTCCACGCCCGGTAATGCAGCGGCATCGAGTCCGCGATCGTCCCGTCGCAATCGAATAGATACGCCCCAAACGAACCCTCGGGTAATTTAAGTTTCATGCCGCTGGATGGATGCCTTTCAAGAGTGTTTTGGTGAACGTCTATCGATGTGATTGCGATTTCGCCGCTGCGCCAAAATTCAATCCCTGAATCAGATCTTCCACCTCATCTTCCGTACCGCCAATAAACGTGAACGACACTGCATATCCGTGCGCCAGCATGACCAGCGTCGACTGCAACATCACTCGCTTGCCAACATCTTTCTGAAAATCCGATCGCACCAGATTTTTAGCGCCTACCGCAAATTCGAATGGCTCGTTCACCGTATCGAATCCTTGCGCTTCGGCAATTTCCGTGAGCGGGCCAAAATATTGCGCCGCGTCTTTCATCCCTGGATACGTCGCCACGCTTTCCGCCGCAATCAGTATGGAAGAATTCACATCCTCCGCGCGCGCCTCAGGAGGCCGGGAAAACGCCGCCAGCAATACATGTCCCGTTTTATCGGTCGGAGCAGTTTCGCCTGCCGCTTCATTTTCCCGCTGGTTCATCTCGTCGGTTCGCAGTACCCACCCAGCCGGAATTTTGCACGCGAAGCCAAACTCGGAATTGTGATACACGCCGTTACTCACGGATCCTGCATCCAGCTTGCTACCCGCAGCCGCAGCTTTTGCCGGATGTCTCGCGGAAGAGGATGAACTGCTGGAAGAGCTCGATTGTCCCGCCGAGGATTGTCCAGCTGACTGCCTAGAAGATGATTGCCCGGACCCCACGGAAGAAACTGCGAGCATGAAACTAAGAATGGAGAATACCAAGAGGTCGAAGCGAATACGCATCCCTTCAATGTTACAGGAGCCAAACCGATGGCAGTTTCCGCTATGGTTGATTATTAATCGAACACCCGCACAAGGATTAATCGCCCGTGCGTCGCGCAGTCTTGCCGCCTTCACTCTTATAATCCGCCGGATACAGCACCACGCACCGGTCGCGCCCTTCGCCATCGCTTTCCGTACGCAGATCGGCTTCATCGCGCAACGCAAGATGCACCATTCGGCGCTCCCGCGACGACATTGGAGAAAAGTGAAATGGCGTTCCGGTCCGGCGAACTTTCTCGGCGGCAACACTCGCAGACGTGCGCAACTCCTGAAATCGCAGCGACCGCTGATTCTTGCAATCGAACGCCAACTTCTCGTGCTCGCCGGGCGGAACGCGTAAGATTTCAAACGCCAGCAATTCCAGCGCCCGCAGCAGTTCCCCGCCACGATCCAGCAACAGCCCGGAATCTGGCCCCGACAAGTCCACAAAGATCTCCGGATTTTCCCAATCATTGAGGGGCGGAGGGTCCACCACAATCCGGTACTTGATGTGAAGGCCGCCCAGATTTACGACAGCCTGCAAAAATTCATTGATGCGATTCGCGGCAGCAACTTTATCCATAGTGAAAGCTCTTAGCTGTTAGCTCTTAGCCGTTAGCTCAAAACCCATTCTCTTCAAGGTTCTTTTCAATTCCATGTAGCACGCCTATCCCTATCCCCCGAAAGCCCCAAGCTAAAAGCCACCGGCTAAAAGCTAATAGCTTATTTCTCCTTCTTCCTCGCGCGCTTTTCCATCATCTCGCGCATCTCTCGCCCCAGGCTCGTCCGATTCATGATGGCTTGTTGCGCCATCGAGATCAAATTGGTCTCCGCATAATAAAGGTTCAACCCGGCAGCCAGATTAAAGAAAATAAATCCCATCATCAATGGCATCATCAGCGTCATCATCTTTTGTTGCGCCGGGTCCATTCCGGCCTGCGGCGTTATGCGCTGCATCGCGACCATGCTCACCACCATCACAATCGGCAAAATAAAATAAGGGTCGCGCGCCGAAAGATCGTGAATCCACAACCAGTGCGCGTGCCGCAAATCCAGCGCGTCCCGCAACATGCTGTAATACGCCCACAGGAACGGCAGTTGGATGATCATCGGCAAACAGCCGCCCGCCGGATTTACCCCCTCTTTCTTGTAGATCGCGCTGATCTCTTCGTTCATCGCGGCCTTGCGCGGATCTCTCAAACTGTATTTCTTATATTTCTCTTGAATCGATTTGATCTGCGGCGCCACGCGCTGCATCTTCAGCATCGACTTCATCTGCGTAATCCGCAGCGGCAGCAGCGCGACCGTGATGATCAAAGTCTGGAGCACGATCGCCCATCCCCAGTTGGCCACTACATGGTTGTAAGTCCACTTCAGCCAAAGAAACAGGGGACGCGCAACAATTTCCAGCCGCCCGAAATCGACAATTCCGCCAAGATTTGGATTGCCGTTCCTGATCCTCGGCACCGAAACCGCATCCAGAACCGCCAGTTCTTTCGGGCCAACATACATCCGCTCCGCAGTAGGCCCGCTTATCGGCCCAACCGCCGCGCCAAGCACATCAACCTTCGAAAGCTCATTCGAACCGGGCTTCGTCGGAACCTCAATCGGATTCCGCAACGTAACCAGCCCAATCCCCTGGGGATCCGCCGGAATAAATATTGCCGTGAAATATTGATCCCCGGTCCCTGCCCACTGGAATTCACCCTTCAACGTGTTCCCGCTGCTCACACTCTTGACCGGCATCCGCGTAATGTAGCTGGGAAAAATGAAGGTGCTGCGCTCGGTCGAAGCGTCGTTATGGTAGTCGATGCGCGCCACGGTGTACGAAGCCGGGGTTAGTTCATCGCCAAATCCAGAAGGCCATGCCGGAGCGGCGAAAATCTCCGATCCCTTGTAAACCACCGACGTCTCAACATTCAAAACATAACTCTGATCGAAATGAAACGTCTTTCGTACCACCACATCCCGATCGGCATATTCGAAGCTGATCTGCGCCGGAGCGCTCTGCTCGCCTTCACTCGACGGCACATACAAAACGGAACTTAGCTTATTGCGCAGCGCCTCGTCATAAACCCACAGGGAGAGCGGATAACCATACTTCTGTGACGCGGCCGTGCTCACCAAATCCACCGGGCCATTTTGTGCGTCGTTATTGAATTTCTTCAGGATCCAGGACTTCACCTGCGCGCCGCGGTTGGTGAAAGTGATTTTGTAAAGATCGCTCTCAATCACGGTTTCAGATTCGGCCGCCGCCTGCTGGTTGGCGTTCGCGCCAGTCTTAATTGCGGAGGAGGCCTTCGAAGATCGAGTTGCGGCAGGAGAAATATTTGAAGAGGCCCCAATCGAAGACGCAGAAGACGGATTCGACTCCGCTTTTTCCGCCACCGATGGCTTCTGCGGCACCGGCGCCTGCGGCATATATTTCTTAAGCAACGGCTGGAAAACAATCAGCACGATAAAGGTCAGCAGAAAAACCAGCATCAGCCGCCGCTCGGCGCCCGGTTCCTGCTGTGGATTTTTATAATCGGCCAATTTTTCCTTATTGCCTCAATTTCTTGGCGCACTCGCGCCGTACTTCCCCATAGCCTGCCGTTCAGTTTCCGGCCGCGTCACCGGATCATAGCCTCCGCGCACAAATGGATGACATCGCAACACGCGCCGCATCGCCATCCATCCGCCCCGCACCGCCCCATACCGCTCCACCGCTTCCATTGCATACTCCGAGCAAGTCGGCACGTAACGGCAGGCGGGCGGCAGCAATGGCGAGACCGCCCACTTGTATCCTTGCAACATCCGGAGCACCGCAAATTTGGCGCACTCGCTCATGACCGAGGCTCGTGCGGCGCAGGCCCGTGGGCTGCAGCCTCGTGGGTTGCTGGCTCGTGTGGCGCGGGCACTCCTGCCAGCGAGCTTTTGACGCTGAAGCCATTCGCCGTCAACTTTTGCTCAATCACCACAAACGCTCGTTCCACTTCTTTCAGCACATTCGCGAAATCAGCCTTCAAAATGGTCTTCTTCGGATTGATCACCACATCCGCCGCAACCCCATTCGCCGGACGCGTCATGCGAACCGCTTCGCGCAACCGCCGTTTCATGCGATTCCGCTGCACCGCCCCACCCAACACTCGCCCCACCGTAAATCCCACCCGCAGTCCAGCCACATGTGGAGCGAGCGCTCCCGCCAGCTTTGCCGGCGGCAACTGCTCCCCGGCTTCCACTTGAGTTCGCGCCAAATAAAAAACCGTCATCGTCGCGGAGAAATGCCGGCGGCCCTGTTTATACACACGCTCAAAATCCGCATGACGCAACAGCCGTGCTCCGCGCGGGAATCGTGCTGCCTTTTTCGCTGGCATGGAATCCGGCCCCGTCCGCAGCGCGGCATCCGCCATCAACCCAATAGGCTGTAACAGATCGCTGGGTGTCTCCGCTGTAATTGTGAGCGGCACTGGAAAAACTACTCGCGGAATCCGGGTTTCACGGACACCCGCTTCCGTCCCTTGGCGCGGCGGCGTGAAATCACCTTCTGGCCGCCCTGGGTCTTCATGCGCGTACGAAATCCATGCTTCTTGACTCGCTTGCGCCGGTTAGGTTGGAACGTTCGCTTGGGCATGAAAGATACTTACTCCTGGTTCGCTCAACAGTGTAAAGGCAAACGACGAGTATAAATGACCGGACGCCATCAGGGCAAAGGGCCCTCCTTAGCAATCGTCCACTCGTCGGCAGCGGAACTTTCCCGGATTCCGTAAAAATAATCTTTCGCGCAGCACTGGCAAGTTGTCTTACACTGTGGCCTCTCTATTCGCGACATAAACTGCGACTCGCGCGAACGATCTAATTCGAGGGAAGCAGTTCAACGGATCGTCACGGTAACCGATCGTCGCAGTAAGCGATGTACGTTCTTCAGCTCTCGGTCACCAACTGCATTCGTAAGTCGGGCACACGCCGGTGCGCCACACTTCCAACCTTCTGCACCGCGCTCGTTGCAGTTATATCTTAGACACTTGACACGACGCACTCTTCAAGTCTTGAATCAGCGAGCGACAAAACTTTTCGCTTAAGATTTCTGTGCGATGAAAATTTTTTCGTGCTACCATTCGGCACTGTTCAGCTTTAGAAAAGTCTTTCAACATGGCAACCGCGCACCGCACAACCGGCGCAATCCACAGTAAACTAAACGTTCCATCAGCGAGTCGTTAACGCAATTTTAACAGGCGCCCTCAGCCAGCCGCCGGGACGCCGCGGCGGGGTATTTCATATCTTATGTCAGTGACCAGCACAACACTTTCTCCCAACCTCTCTCCGAATCCTTGGATGCGCATCCTTGACGCGCTGGAAAAAAAAATCAACCGGCACTCTTACGACACTTGGTTAAAGCCGACGCGCTACA
>PLUJ01000310.1 GCA_003165455.1 Acidobacteriaceae bacterium
GTACATCCCGCTGATGCTGTTTCGGTCGTTCAACTTGTAGTCCACCTTGCCGACAACGTTGTCGACGTGCACGACGTTATTGAATCCGTTGGGGATTGTAATTGCCTGGGCGGCGGTGAGGGCCGTGCCAACATTCGTCTGATTGTTCGTGGNNAGGTGATGGATGCCCCTGAACCGGTGCAGCCTGCGACCAGCAGGCTCGCAGGGCTAACGATGACCCCAGCAGCCACTGCAGCCGGTTCTGTAATATCGGCGATCACATCCGGAATGCTGTCGGCGCAGTCGCCCGCAAAGCCGAACGAACAGGTTCCATTCGGCGCCATGTGCACCATCGAGGGACTGGTTACGCCGCCGTACGAGTTGCCCACGTTATACCGCTGGCCTTCGTAGGCCCCAAAGAAAAATGCCTTGTCCTTGATGATCGCACCGCCCAAACTGCCGCCAAATTGCTCCAGCGTCCGGGTTAATTTTGTATTCGGGGCGTCGTTGAAGTAGTTCCGCGCGTCCATGACTCCATCGCGGCCAAAGCCAAAAGCCGTTCCGTGCACAGCGTTGGTGCCGGACTTCAGGCCCACGTTCACTACCGCCCCCGGCTTCCATCCGTATTCCGCGGGCGGGTTTTGCTGGAGATTGAACTCCTGAATCGCGTCAATGGGCAGAATAGTCGCCGAGTCGCCTGCGATTCCTGAGCCGTTAATGATTGCCTGTCCGGAGTAAGGCTCACTGTTGAATAGACCTTCGACGAAGTAGGCGTTGTCTTCCGCGCGCAGGCCGTTGGCGCTGGTGGTGGAAAATCCACCACCGGGATATCGCACCACGCCGGGGCGTAGCTGCAACAGATTCTCATAGTTGCGGCCGTTCAACGGCAGATCGTTGATCTCTTTATTACTCAGAGTTCCTCCCAAAGTAGCGGAGGTGGTATTGATGAGAGGAACGTCTTCGGTAACGGTCACGATTTCGGAAACGTTTCCGGGCTGGAGAGTGAAGTCAGCACGAACGTCGGTAGCGACCTCGATGGCAACGTTAGGCCGCTCTTCCGACTTGAAGCCTTTGGCCNNCCCGGTATCAGGTCAGCCGCCACATAGTCCCCGGACGCATCGGTCGTGAGGGTTCGCGAAGTGCCGCGCTGCGTATCGGTGACCACCACGGTTGCGCCGGCAACCGAAGCGCCACTCTGGTCGGTAATGCTCCCCAGCATGCGTCCGGTAGTGGACTGGGCCAGCGCGGGCAGAGACATCAGACCAAGCGCGAAAACAAGAAGAACAATAGGGTCGACTAAGGTCTTCCTATGACCCGCGGACAGGGCGGTGCGGAACGTCATCGAGACTTCCTCCGTTTTTCTGGTCCGACAGCCATACCATTCGGCGACAGCCACTGTCAAGGAAATTCGCCGTTTTCGAGACATAGAAGGCACCGCGTCGCAGCGTTCATTTCGGCGGGAAAGACACGAGTTGGTTGGGTTGCATTCCCGACTGGGCCATGCTATTGTCCGTTGGTCATACCACCATACCTAAAGACCTTTTGATGACGCAGCCCTTACACGACGCCCTTCCAGTCCCCACTATGCCCCTGGAGGTGCGGTATAGTAGTCGGACCATCACCAGCGCGCTCAAGCTGGCTTCTGCGGGAGACATTCCGGTGTATAAAGTGGTTCGCACTTCGCGCCTGTATGAGCAAATCGTGCAGCAAATCGAAGAGTCGGTCCTCAACGGAACGCTGAAACCGGGCGATCAACTTCCCGCCGAACGCGACCTGGCTCAAAAACTTGGAGTAAGTCGCACTGCGGTTCGTGAAGCCGTAAAAACTCTGCGTGAGAAGGGATTGGTCGAAGCGTACTCCGGAAGGGGAACCTTCATCACTGACGGAACTTCGCAGGCGGCGAGGCAGTCGTTTGACCTAATGATTAAACTCGGGCAGCAGGAGGGGTCGCCCCATCTGGCGGAGCTCCGGCTGATCCTTGAGCCGGGCATTGCGGCGCTCGCAGCGGTTCGTGCCGGGGATGAAGACTTTGCCGCTATGCGCGAAGCCGTTGAAGTGATGGAACGCGCCCAGAAAGATCCCGAAGCTTACATCGAAGCCGACCTGGATTTCCATCTGGCGCTGGCGGAGGCGGCTGGGAACCCGCTCATTTTGTCGTTGATTGATTCCATCGTAGGCCTGCTGCGCGAGCAGCGCATAAAAATTTTCAACGTCGAGGGTGGTCCGCAGCGCGGCCAATTTCATCACAAGCGCATCCTCGAAGCAACGCAGCACGGCGATCCGGAGATGGCGCGCGTTGCGATGCGTGCTCATTTGGAGCAGGTACGCGAGGATTCCAAGGCGCAAAACGGGCTTCCGTCGCCGCGCGGGAAGAACGTATCGCGGACCAATACGCCTTAGCGCGTTCGAGAGATTGGCTCCCCGCGTTCGAGAGAAATGGACAGCGAAGATCGGAGGATTGACCGGAATGGCGAAACTGGGATTTATCGGCTTGGGTGTGATGGGCGGCCACATGGTCGAGCGCCTGCTCGGCAAAGGCCATACGGTCATCGGATACAACCGTACGCGATCGAAGGCGCAGTGGCTGGTCGACAAGGGAATGCAGTGGGGCGATACGCCGCGGGCGGTCGCCAGCGCTTCCGATTTTACGTTTGCCATGGTAACCAATGCCGCAGCCATTAATTCCATCACTGAAGGTCCGGATGGATTGCTCGCGGGATTGAGCGCCGGCAAGACTTTTATTGACATGAGTACGGTAAGCCCGAACGTGAGCCGGGCGCTCGCGGCCAAGGTGCGAGAAAAGGGCGCGGACATGGTGGACGCGCCAGTTTCAGGAAGCGTGATTACGTTGCAGCAAGGCAAACTTTCCGTCATGGTCGGAGGCCGTTCCAATACCTTCGAAAAGTTGAAGCCGTTGTTGTCCGACATTGGGCCGAAAGTTACGCACGTTGGTGACAATGGCCTGGCGCTTTCCATGAAGATTGCGATCAATCTCAGCCTGGCGGTGCAGATGTTAGCGTTTTCGGAGGGAGTGCTGCTGGCCGAGAAAAGCGGTATCGCTCGCGAGGTCGCGGTCGATGTATTGACCCATAGCGCGGTAGCATCGCCGATGATTCAATATCGCGGCCCGTTCGTCCTTCAACAGCCGGAAGAAGCCTGGTTTGACGTCAACATGATGCAGAAGGATATGGTGCTGGCGATGGAATTGGGCCGGCAACTCGATGTGCCGCTGCCGACCACGGCGGTAAGCAATGAAATCCTTACGGCGGCGCGGGGCATGGGTTGGACGAAGTACGATTTCGCCTGCATGTTCGATGTGTTGGCCGCGATGTCCGGTGTCTCGACCCCGGTGACGAAGGGAGGTAAGAAAATATGACGACTGTCGCTCCTCGAGCCGAAGCAAACGTGAAATCGGCAACTTCTCCCACGACAGAAAAAGAAAAATGGCTTCATGCCTATCGTCAAATGGTGAGCATCCGCGCCTTCGAAGAGCAGGTGAACGAGGTCTACACGCGAGCCCTCATGCCAGGTTTGGCTCACCTGTACAGCGGTGAAGAAGCCGTGGCCGTTGGAATCTGCGAAGCGTTACGCATTGACGATTACATCACCAGCACGCACCGGGGCCACGGACACTGCCTGGCCAAGGGCGCGTCACCAGACCGCATGTTCGCCGAATTGCTGGGTAAAGAAGCTGGCTATTGCCGCGGCAAAGGTGGATCGATGCACATCGCCGACCCTGCGACCGGCAACCTAGGCGCGAACGCCATCGTGGGCGGCAGCGTAGGCATCGCCACGGGTGCAGCATTCTCCACCAAGAATCTGGGCACGGACCGCGTTGCAGTCTGCTTCTTCGGGGAAGGCGCGCTCGGCCAGGGATCGCTCTACGAAGTGATGAACCTGGCGCAGCTATGGAAGCTGCCCGTAATTTACGTCTGCGAAAACAATCAGTACAACGAGTACACGCACTACGCCGAAACCACCGCCGGCACAATTCTTGGCCGCGCCCACGCTTTCGGTATTGAAGCCGCCAGCGTTGATGGTCAGGATGTGCGCGCAGTGCATGAAGTCGCGATGCGACTGGTGAAGCGAGCGCGCGCCGGGGCCGGACCTGCATTCCTACAATGCGATACCTACCGCTACAGCGGACATCACGTCGGCGACATCAATCGCGA
>PLUJ01000252.1 GCA_003165455.1 Acidobacteriaceae bacterium
CGACAAAGCGGTGCAGCTTTACATCCTCGGCCTTGTAGACAACGCCCATACCGCCTCCACCGAGCTTTTCGACGATGCGGTAGTGCGAGATAGTCTGGTCGATCATGTGCTGCGAATCTTACGTGGGGCAAAAGGGGCAAGTCAATGAAAGCCGTGAACTTGGAGGCGTTTCAGAGCGACTGTTGGCGTAACATCGCGGTTACACTCAAAACCCTCAAAACGTGTAATCGCCTGTGGCTGTTGAAAAACTCCTGTTTTGTCAAAATAGCCGGAATTTGGGAGATAGAAAATGTCTACCGAAACGGACATCTTCTCTAGCAGGAGGTCGCCATAGGGACTCGCGCTGCATCGGTAACGCTGAGTTTGTGCGAATTGATTTGGCGAGTACAGTTGTCCGGTTGGCCGACTGTACGAGAGTACAAACGGCATCGATAGACATCGCCGTATTTTTCAATGCCTATCTGGTGTGGCATGGCCAGGAGTGAATCGCTGCGACTCACGAGTTCGTGCCCGAAAACAAAATGCCTTGAGGGGAGTATGACTAGACAATTTGATGTGATCGCAATCGGAACAGGATCAGCCGCCTCGGCGGTGGCGTCGCGCTGTCGCGAAGCAGGGTGGCAAGTTGCGATCGTGGATTCGAGGCCGTTCGGAGGTACCTGTGCTCTCCGAGGATGCGACCCGAAGAAAGTGCTCGTCGGAGCTGCCGAATCCGTTGACTGGACTCGTCGAATGAAAGGAAAGGGAATTCAGGCCGCTAACCTTCAGATTGATTGGCCCGAGTNNGTTCCAAAACGGCGCGAAGACGGGTTCGAGAAAGCCGGCATCGCCGCATTCCATGGTGCAGCCCGCTTCGCTGCTCAAACTACAGTGCAAGTGAGGGAAGAGACTTTGGCGGGACGGTACGTCGTTATTGCGACCGGTCAGGTACCGGCAGATTTGGAGATTGCCGGCGCTGAGCACCTTACAATAAGTGATCAGTTCTTGGAGCTCGACGAGCTCCCGCGCAGGATTCTGTTTATCGGAGGTGGGTATATTGCCTTTGAGTTTGCGCACGTAGCGGCGATTGCGGGATCGCAGGTCACAATNNGCCCTTTTTGACCCGGATCTCGTTGATCAGCTCGTCGAGCGAACTCGCGAACTTGGCATTGATGTTCATCTGGGAACCGAAGCGATAGGGATCGAAAAGAGCTCCGCTCAGTTGACTGTCCGGGCAGTGGCTTCTGGGAAGGCGGGCATGTTTCAGACGGATATGGTTGTGCATGCTGCGGGTCGCGTGCCCGAGATCANNCCTGAATCTGGATGCTGCGGGGATCGAATGGGAGAAACGGGGGGTGCGAGTCAATGAATTCTTGCAAAGTGTATCTATTCCGGCTGTGTATGCGGCGGGAGACGCCGCAGCCACTGGAGGTTCACCGCTGGCTCCTGTGGCGAGCTATGAAGGGCTAATCGTAGCCGCAAACCTCCTGGGGAGGAACCATCAGAAACCAAACTACCTCGGCATTCCGTCGGTCGTCTTCACGGTCCCCCCGCTTGCAGCTGTCGGTCTCAGTGAACGCGGGGCACGCGAGCAAAACCTTAAGTTCAGGGTCAAGAAGGAGATGACCTCAGCGTGGTATTCGTCTCGGCGGGTTGCGGAAACATATTCCGGCTACAAAGTGCTCATTGAAGAAGGTACCGACCGCATTTTGGGCGCTCATATTCTAGGGAGCGAGGCCGGTGANNTCAAATATGACGCGCATGCTTTAGAAAGGTCGGAAAGAGACCACGATACTGTTTGTTGGAGGAACCGCCCCAGATATCGGAGGTGCTCGTTTCATCTGGAACCTGAGGAGGAGCTCGCCGCCAAACACATAGCGCAAGTCAAGTAACTAGGCACAGTCTCATTCACCGCTGGGCGAATTTTCAGTTGGCAACATCGCTTGGTCTAACAAGGGGAATGTCAAAAGCACTGCGTTGAAAATAGAAAGGTCCGATTCCTCTTCTCCAGAGACTATCGGGACCCCTATCTTGCTTTGTCGAGAACTGTAGTCTCGCACTGATAGTGGTACAAGACAGAATGCGAGAGGGTCCCCGACATCCCCACGACCGGTCATTTTCCTTTGGTCGTACAAGCTACGCTGTATGGCCTCTTTCCTCTCTCCGCGCCTAGCTTTGGGCATGGCCCTTGGCGCTCTCCGCCCCAGCCCGCAACCCGTGCCTAATCGGCGCCTGCGAATTCTCGTGGCGGACGATCATCCGGTTATCAGAAAAAGTGTACGGCAAATTTTGGATTCCCATCCGCGGTTCGAGGTCTGCGGCGAAGCCCACGACGGGGCGGCGGCGATTGACGAGGCACACCGCCTTAAACCTGATGTTATCGTCATGAATATAACCATGCCGGTCCTGAACGGGATCGATGCCGCGCGGGAGATCAAGGCGTCGCTGCCAGAATTGGCAATCGTCATTTTATCCACACATGCCGACAAGCAATTCATCGAGCAAGCCAAGAAGAGCGGCGCCCGTGCTTATGTCGCGAAAACCAAAGCCGCTGAGGCGCTAGTCAAGGCAATAGAAGCGGCCGTCCTCGACGGCGACTTTGTCCTAGTCGAATGACTTAAAGGCTGAGGGGTCTCCGGCCAAGTGCCCATGGATTTGCACACCGGACTCTCACCGCGCGCAATAATCCTTTGGGTTCGTAGCTGCATCATAGACGTAACCAAATCTGAAACTCTTACGGAGATAATTATGGCGGACGAAGGATTGAAGGAACTTTACATAGAGGAGCTCAAGGACTTGTACAGCGCCGAGAACCAGTTGGTGAAGGTGCTGCCTAAAATGGCCAAAGCGGCGACTTCAGAGGATCTGCGGGCCGGGTTTGAGGAGCACCTCGAACAGACGAAAGGCCATGTTCAGCGGCTGGAGAGCATCTTTGAGCAGCTTGGCGAGAGTCCCAAGGGCAAGAAGTGCAAAGGCATGGAGGGGTTGATCGAGGAAGGCTCCGAAGCTATCGAGGAGCATGAAGGCGCGGTACGCGATGCTGCCATTATCGGAGCCGCGCAACGCGTGGAGCATTATGAAATGGCCGGCTACGGAACAGTGATCGCCTTCGCGGAGGAACTTGGCGAATCGAAGCATGTTTCTCTTCTCAACGAAACGCTCGAAGAGGAAAAAGAGACGGACGAGAAACTCACCGGACTTGCCGCCGACATTAATGCGCAGGCAAACCAGGGCGAGGAAGCGGGAGAAGAAGACACCGCCCCGCCGGCTAAGAAGAAATCCCGCAACGCGGCCTAGTGCATTGTCCGAATACGTTGTTAGAAAGAACGCCGTTCCCGGCAATTCCGCCAGGAACGGCGTTTTATTTTTCGGGCTGGCGCGAAAGCCGCAGAATTCGGGAAACCTTTCCTCATCGCCGCTCCGCCGCGCCCAGCGCGTAGTGCCGGCAATGTTCCAGATAAGCGGACTCGTGGCTGGCGACCAGCTGAACAACGCTCGTCCACAGCCACGACGGCGCGTCCAGCTTTTTGCTGCGATTCTGTTTCAAGACTGTGCGCCATTCTTTTCGTTCGTCCTTGTCCATCTGCTGCGCGTGCGCTTCGCCGACGACGGATGCCAAAAATCGCGCCGCGCCTATCGCCTCGTCGCGGGTGAGCTGATCCATTTCCAGTCTGAGGTCTTGCGGGAGCAGTTCGCGCAGGACGGCAGGCGTCCCTAAAAAGTGCCCCGGCAGCATGCGTTGTCCGAGGAAGGGCGATAGCTTTCGGGCGCCCTCGACGACGCGCTTTGCATGATCCCGCGGCATGTCCGCTTTATCCGAATGCGGTGCCGCTGCCGGGACGGCTTCCTTGATGTCGACTAAGCAAAAGCCTTCGCTGTTTTTCTTCTTTTTGCCGACGCCCAGCAGAACGGCAAACCGCAGCCGGCCGAGCGAGCTGCAGCCCTTCATCCAGTAGGCGGCGTCCACGACTTCGACCTCGTCACCATTGTCGCGGTCTTTAAGAGACGTGATGAGGTCACGGACTTCGGGAAGTTTGAATATGCGCTCGGTCTCTTTCTTTTCTGCGGCCGTCACAGGCCAGAAGCGTTTGCCTATGGGGATCTCAGGCTGCACGTCTTCTATGCGCTCTTCCGCCAGATGGTGCCATCGCCGCTTCAAGGCGCGTTTCAGCACGCGCCGCACGGATGACGGCGCGGCAGACTTTCCCGGGTTTTTCCCCGGATTGGCAAGGGCACTCTCATATCCTTCCATCATCTGTTCGAGCATCAGGGCGGTGGTGACGCCCGGCAGATCCGATCCCCGGATGGCAGTCGCCAGCGAGAGCGCGAGGCGAATGAGATCGTGGGCAGGGTTTCCGATCACGATCTGGTGTTCAAGATTGACCAGTGGATAGACAAACGTTGCGGCATACTCTCAAGGGAGAGTGCGAACTCACCACGGGCCAACCACTCTCCGTTCCAAACTCGTAACCGCCGATTGGTTTCAAAAAACCATGTGCCATACCGTACAATTTATCTAGCGGATTTGCCTCAGTCTACAGAGGCGCTGACAACGAGCAGTTCGGCACTGCTTGACTGAGGCTGTTAGCATTCTTTGCGAGACCAAGTCCTCTGCCTCGAATCGCACGAACGACCGCTGGTAAGCCTGATGAATAAGAGTTGTGATCCCGTCATAGCCAATTTTGAAGCAACAGGGTACGAAATCTCCCGTTTGCTAAAATTGCAGGCGGAAATCGGGATTTCCCTGCTTAGGGCTGATTCTTTGCCAGAAATGCTGCGTCAATGTGCCGAAGCACTTGTTAAAAATCTGGATGCTGCCTTCGCTCGTGTCTGGACGCTGAACGCTAAAGAAAATGTACTCGAATTGCAAGCTAGTGCGGGTCTCTACACGCACCTCGACGGACCACATAGCCGGATTCTAGTGGGTCAGTACAAAATTGGCATGATCGCGCAGGAACGTAAGTCTCATCTTACAAACAATGTCATTGGCGATCCGAGGGTGCATGATCAAGAGTGGGCGCAACGCGAAGGAATGGTATCGTTCGCCGGTTATCCACTTCTGATTGAAGATCGATTGGTCGGCGTCTTAGCGATGTTTTCTCGCAAGACATTGCCGGACACGACGCTCGTTGCACTGGGATCCGTTGCTAATTCTATTGCGCTCGGTATTGATCGAAAGACTTCGGAAAGGGCTGTGCACGAGAGCGAGGAATTCACCCGCCGAGTTCTCGCAAGCTCGTCAGATTGCATAAAGGTGCTCGACCTCGACCTTCATATAAAGTACATGAGTCCAGCCGCCATGAAGCTGATGGAAGTAGACGACTTCGGCAGTTGTGAGAATGCAGATTGGAGCACATTTTGGCGCGATCCTGACCGACCAATGGTAATGGCAGCGATCAACCAAGCGTTAGCTGGAGGGGCAGGAAACTTTCACGCTTTCTGTCCAACGATGAAAGGAACGCCTAAATGGTGGGACGTAATAGTCACTCCCATTAAAGACGACGAAGGTCGCGTAGTAAAGCTTTTGGCTTCTTCGCGAGATGTGACAGAACGAAAACAATTGGAGTTGCAGCAACGTCAAAACATGGAGAGGTTTCGGATCGTCGCGGATGCGATGCCGCAGATGGTGTGGACGGCTCGGGCCGATGGCTTCGTAGATTACTACAACCAGCGATGGTTAGACTACACAGGTTTTACTCTGGAGGAAACGCAAGGCTGGGGATGGAAACAGACCCAGCATCCAGAGGACGTGCAGGGTTCAATTGACAAGTGGAAAGTTTCCTTAGCTACTGGCGAAGTTTTCGAGAACGAAATGCGGTTTCTGCGAACCAGTGACAAGAGTTGGCGATGGCACTTCACACGCGCTGTTCCCGTTCATAGCGAAGGCGGAGAAATTATCCAATGGATTGGAACGTGTACCGACATTCAAGACAGGAGGGCCGCCGAAGAGGCTCTCCGCAATTCATGGGCAGAACTGGAAATCCGTGTCGCTGAACGCACCGCCGAACTTCGCCGCGAGGTGGCCGAGCGGGAAAGAGCCGAGAATGAGCTTAGGCAACTCAGCGGCAATTTGCTGAATTTGCGGGACACCGAACAGCGACGAATCGCGAGAGAGTTACATGACAGCGTGGGGCAATTGCTAGCGGCAACCACGATGAGCTTAGCCGTGGCAGCAGCTCATGCGAACGACATGAACCCAGAAGCTTCTCGGGCTCTTTCTCAGGCTGACCAGTTTCTCCGTGAAACGATCAAAGAACTCCGAATCGTTTCTCACTTGCTCCATCCTCCGTTGCTTGACGAAACCGGATTGCCCTCCGCAGTTCGAGGATATCTCGAAGGTTATTCTCAACGTAGCAGTATTAAGACCGAGGTCTTCATTTCGGAGGCCTTTGGCAGACTGCCGATAGAGCTGGAAACCGCAATTTTTCGCGTCATTCAGGAATGCCTCACGAACATTCATCGTCACTCGGGCAGCAAGACGGCCAAAGTCCACATTTCGCGCACAGATGGTGAAGTACGGGTTGAAGTTCAGGACAAAGGCAAAGGAATGCCTATTCACCAAACAGCAGGTGTTGGCTTGAGAGGAATGAAAGAAAGACTGGCGCAGTTTGGTGGGGCATTGGAAATCCAATCGAATGGAGCTGGCACCACGGTCATTGCACGATTGCCCTTTGCCATCTCCTCCGATACACGAACTAACGCTTAATCAGAACTATTGCAGCTCGTGGCTCGTCGTTCCGCTCAAATCGATGTCTTCGGGTGTGGTTCGCAAAAACCAATAGGGGACTCGCAAAGTGCAGAAACCCGGCGGTTTTGTCCGATTGGTGCGCGGCAAAGCGGGTTTGCAGAACGAGTGTGAAGACGTTAAAGCATACCGACGTATCGCAAACCGAGCACGCCTTCTAGCGATACATGTTCCTGAGAGTCGCTGGTTCTGATATCGTCGGCTGGTTCGAGGACGATGTCTCCACTGAAAACCCTCGCACCTCCCCCAGCGAAATCAGCATCGAGCACGAATAGTTACAAAAAGCAAATCGCCCCGTGCGGTCGGAAGTAGCAAATGACACCATCGTAACGCCAGTGTGACAGAGATCTGCGGTAGCGTGAATGCTGCGGCTCCCTGTGCTGCGTGCAGGGCGTCAAGACGTCCGATTTGGAGGTAATTCATTGACGGAAAAGATTCTTCTGGTCGAGGATAGCAGGTACTTAAGGATGGCAGCCCGGCAGGTCCTGAGCGATGCCGGTTTCATTATCGTGGAAGCCAGCGATGGGGAAGAAGCTCTCCAGAAGGCTCGGGAGAGTGAGCCGGACCTCATCATTCTGGACATGCTGTTGCCCAAGCTGGGGGGCGAACGCGTGCTGCAAGCTCTCCAGCAAGATCCGGCAACAGCCCGCATTCCGGTGATCGTGCTCAGCAGCCTTTCCCAGGGCAACGCTGACAAACTGAAGGAAGCTGGCGCGACGGCATACATCGAGAAATCGAAGCTCGACCTTACAAAGGGTGGTGAAACCTTAGTCCGCCTGGTGAACGCCACGCTTCGCGAGGCGATACCCCTAGTTGGAGCTTAGGGTTCGCATTGATTGAGCCGTGTGGAAGTGAAACCGGAGGGTGTGTTACGCGGTTGTCTGCCGCGCTAGGGGATGCGCGGGTTATGGGTTTAATGATTAAGCAGAAAATCGAAGTGCGGGCCTTGTACCCAAGCATCGAGCCGCGCAGGACCATCCTTGATGCTCTCTATACACCTTTCTGTGTGTACCGTGAAAGAGCAATGTAAGTTGGCATGGAAATACCTCCGGTGAGCGAGTATATCTCAAAGCCCGTCGGTCTCCCGCGAACGCCAAGGCCATGGTTCCCAAGTGCCTAGGAATCGTCTCCACTGGTGATAAATCGCGCTCATTGACCGTCGGTCAAAACGTGTAATCGCCTGATTTCGACTGTCTCTGTTCAGGTGAAGTGCTAGATTCTTGTTCGAGGCGGCCCAACCGGCCTAGCAGGTTTCTTTGCAAGAGGTGTGAGAGCGTCAAGAAATCGTCTTATCTGATCGAGGTTCGGTTCAGAGATCTCGGTGAATTTCATTCCGATTCCGAGGCCCGGGATTCCGTGGGCAATACGAGCATCGGCCCATGCCTTGGCTTGTCCGAGCCAGATTCCAACTTTCAACCTCTTTCCCAGCTCTAAGGGGATCGGTATCTCAACATAGCATCCGCCCATGCCGAGGTCGGCTACAGTCCCCCAAAAAGATACCCCCTCTGGAACATGGATCTCGACTGAGTTCTGGCAACGGTACCGGGGATTCTTGCGGCGCTCCACGAGCGCAGGCTGGTAGTCATCGACGGCATCAGGAGGAAGTGGGGAGTCCCACATTGGTTTTTCTGGGGCGATGTTGAGCAAGCCCAAAAAGCCGGCTTTCGGTGTCCCGCGTTCGCCGACCCACTTCACTCGGAAATGTACTCGATTGGTGCCATAAGTAAGCCCAACAATTTCGCCGAGCCCAAGTTCGGGGCGAACGCCAGCCAACTCTGCCCCGTTCCGGCTGATGTTGACGGTGGACACCTTCTCGGAGAAGACGTGCCCGTCGCTGTCAGTGCCGAAGATCCGTACCTGGATCTCGACTTGCTTACGGGGCTGGCTGCGCTTGCCCATCTGTTCGAGCAACATCCTTCCTTTGATGTTCAAGGTTGGAAACACTGGAGAAGTACACGATTTCAGCGATGCGAGATTTACCTGTTTTGTCGAGCACTGAGCAGAATCCTACGTTTGCGAAACAGGCAAGTCAATGAAAGCCGTGGTGTTGGCTGCAACTCAGAAGGATTGTTGGCGAAACATCGCCATATCACTCACCGCCCGGCTTCTGAGCGCTATCGCCTGCTTACTAGCTCGGCATCATTCGCAGCCGCAACCAACACTCTTTTCAGTGCCTGCTATTGTCCGACGGAGCCGTTCCGGTGAAACCGGCCGCCTTGAAAGAAGCGGTGACGCACCATGCTGTGGCCAAGCAGAAAAAAGAGGACTGCCAAGAAGAGTACGAACAGGAACTCTCTAGTTCCGAACGAGGGTGGCTTTCGTCCTGCAGGGTCCGTTCTATTCAATGAACTGGCCATAGACTTAATTCTAAACACCTCGGTCAATCTTGGCGCGGTTCGACAGGGGCAAACTGGCGAAACATCCCTATAGCGCTCATTGACCCGTCAAAACGTGTAATCGCCTGATTTCGCCAGCAAAGCGAAATCCATCCTTGATGAGCGACCTGAGAAGACTGCCCATCCGTCAAGCTTTTCGACGGCGAGACGCGGACCCTAACTGACTTCTCTCTTGACAGGATTTTGCATCGGGTGTGAAATAGTGTGTCGCTTTTCTTGGGCCGTCTGTTCATCCCGTTATTTGTTACCCACGGTGCGCGGCGACGCGAGGCCTGGGGATTCCGGAAAAAGCTAGATAAAGGTCAAGGATTAGGGAGAAGCCCATGCGGAGGATCTTTCGTAGTTGCCTCTCGTTTGCCCTACTCGCCTTTTTGTCTGCCCCGGCCTTTGCGCAAGCGCCGCCAAGCGGTGACACTTACAGCAACAGCAGCAGCAAGAATCAAAACAACGGATCCAGTATTTTCCTCGTGGTGCAGAAAGGGTCCGACACCTACATCAAGTTCAATCTGGCAACTCTTCCGGCCACTCCCAACATCGCCAAGGCCACGCTCCGGGTATATGTGGATGCGGTGGTGAACGGCGGGAGCTTCGACGTATACCAACTCAACTCCAATTGGAGCGAGAGTACGCTAACCTATGACAACGCCCCCGCTCTGGGAACTTCTGCGACGGGCGGTAACCCGGTCGCGATCACCACATCGAGCCTGAACCAGTTTGTGCTGATCAATATCACGTCGCTGGTCCAGGGGTGGGCGAATGGCACGATCGCTAATAACGGTATCGCGCTGGCCCTGACGACTTCGACCGGAGCTTTTTCATTCGACTCGAAAGAGAGCATTCTTACCAGCCATCATCCCGAGTTGGAGATCGCGCTGAACGGTGCGGTGGGACCGCAAGGACCGATTGGTCCGGCGGGAGCGACGGGTGCCACGGGACCGGCGGGAGCAGCCGGAGCACAAGGACCGGCAGGACCTACCGGCGCGGCAGGCTCTCAAGGGCCGGCAGGACCCGCGGGGGCAACCGGGTCGCAGGGCGCGGTTGGAGCACAAGGACCAATTGGCCCTACTGGAGCCACTGGCGCGACCGGGTCGCAGGGACCGATTGGCGTGACGGGTGCAACCGGAGCACAAGGCACACAAGGACTGATGGGCCTTACCGGACCTCAAGGCCCACAAGGCACTCAGGGACCAGCGGGCACGAATGGGACGGGATTTAACTTCACTGGCCTGTTCAACAGCGGGACCAGCTACAACGTGAACGATGTCGCCACCTACAACGGATCGACTTATGTTGCCATCGTGGCCAATCAGGGCGGCAACACGCCCGACCAGAACACCGCCGACTGGACGCTGATGGCACAAGAAGGCGCCACCGGACCAGCCGGTGCCGCGGGAGCACAGGGTGCGCAAGGCCCACAAGGAAACACCGGCGCGACCGGAGCGCAGGGACCGGTTGGGCCCGCGGGACCACAGGGGTCGCAAGGCCCGGCGGGCGCGACTGGACCTCAAGGCGCGACCGGAACACAAGGCCAGCAGGGTGCGACGGGGACCACGGGTGCACAAGGGCCGCAAGGTCCTACGGGGCCAGCAGGGGCCACGAATATTTACTTCACGCAAAATGCATCCCAAATTTCGGTGCCAACTGCGAACGTCGCAGTTGATACGTTGTCACTGCCGGCAGGCAGCTATTGGATCTCGGCCCAAGGGACATTCTATAGCGAGAGCGCCTTGGTTGGTTGTTCCATCTTAACCCCGCAGGGTTCGAAATCTTTTGAATCGCTGTCGGTCGCGGGTTATGGATCGACTTCCGCTCAGACCTATGCCACTCTCTCCGCGCAAAGTCAAGTGACCTACTCTTGCAGTTCGTCCAGCGAGGTATTCATGTACGTCGGCTATTCGCAGATGAGCGCGATCCAAGCCACCAATATCACCGTACAGTAGGGGGCTCGCCCAGCCTTTCGCTGGCTTAAATTTCTGGGTGCCCCTCGATAAGAG